>JAKLIS010000038.1 GCA_022709485.1 Elusimicrobiota bacterium
CGAAGGCCGATTGGTGAGAGTCCTGGCTCCGCCTTCGGCCAACCAGGGGATAGGCACCACTTTGATTTGGGACGGAACCGATATGAATAGCGCCGTGGCCCCGTCCGGCGCTTACGTGTATCGCATCAATGGCGAGGGCAGGACATTCACGGGAATCGTGGCGGTGGCGAGATGATGAAGATAATTAAAAACATCATCGCGAAAACTTGGGAACAGAAAAACGCCATTCATCTTCTGATGGCGCTACTCCTCTTATTCCAAGCCGGGAACTCGTTTAGAGTCCAAGCCGCGTTTGACGATATGGGCGCCGGCGCCCGCGCGCCCGGCATGGCCAATTCCTTTGTAGGCGCCGCGGATGATGCCAATGCCCTTCATTACAATCCGGCTGGTCTCACCCAATTGGGAGAAGCGGAGATCACTACTCTTTATGGAAGATTCTTAAGTGGATTGGACGATGGTTCCAATCTCTCAACGACTTATTTGGGATATGGCCAGCCGCTCAGATCCGGCGATTGGGGAGTTTTGGGTCTTGGATTCAATAATTTCAAGGCCGCGAATCTTTTGAACGAACGAACTTTCTATCTGAGTTATGGATGGCGGTTAAAGAACGTCAACGCGCCCGGCTTATGGTCATTGGGCGCCACGGTGAAACAGCTTTATCATTCCTTTGAACCCGATCGGTTCGCGGAAAACGCCTTGAATGATCCCGGAATTGGAACCGGACAACCGGATCCCTTGTTTAAATCGGGCTTCTCAAAGACAGCGTACTCCATGGACCTGGGAAGCTTATATCGATTTGGTCCGTCCAATCGATATAGCATGGGTCTCGCCTTCATTAACATTAACCGGCCCGATGTTTCTATTGGCGGCGATGGAGACAAAGTGCCGTTTGCCGCCAAATTTGGGTTAGGTTATCGACCTAGATGGGGACTGTTGACGGCTGAATTTAGACGGGTCAACCGCCTTTCTAGCGAGCCCGATTCGGAATATGCGATCGGCGCTGAAAGACGGTTCACCATCAAAGACGCCGGCGCTTTTGAAATTCGAGGGGGGTATGCGGAAGGATCGCGCGACTTTAAGTCCTTCACCGCCGGTCTCTCTTACATCTTCTCCAAGGCGGAATTGGATTACGCCTATAATTTTCCGCTAGGAAATCTTGCTGATGCTCAAGGGAATCACCGTATCGGGTTCTCGTTTAAATTCGGATACGCCAAAGGAAAAGAACAGGATGCCGAACCTGAAAGACTTGATCTGATTGCCGCCTTCGCAAACGATCCGGAAGCTTCTTTTGTGGCCCTTAAGCGCGCGGAGGCTTCCCTGGGTTTAAGCGAGTACCAACAATTCCTCTTGCTGCAAACACTCCTCAACAAATACGCCGTTGAAGATGTCAGCACACAAGAGATCCGCGAAGACCTGAGCCGAATCATGTTTGTCAAAAAATATCAATTGATGAACTGGCCTTCGGTTAAGACGGCGCTCCTTGTAAATATCCGAGGCAATGAAATCGCCGATGTCGAGGACGCCCTGCAAAGATTCTCAGAAAAAGACCCCGCCTTCGCGTTGGCTCGCTTGGCGCTGGTCTCTCCGCAAACGCGAAGCGATAAAAATGTTAAGTCCTTGGAAATCTTGGCTCATACCGAGCTCGCGGCCAAAGCCTATCGGGCCAAAGACATTGACGCCTGCTTGGATCACGTGAAGCAAATTCTTGAACTCATCCCGAATGACGAAATCATTCTGGTCGCCTATCGGCAGCTCCTCCTATTGCGCGTCCAATCAACCGCCGCGGATGGGCACGAGAATGCGCCTCCTGTGCCCGCGCCATCTCCGCTTCCAGAAGCGCCGAGCGCCCTCACGGCGCCAAAGCCCGTGGACACGCCGACAGAAGCTATCCATTTGTCTGATTTCGACAAAACCATTCATGGATATGGAACGGCACTCGGATATTATTTCACCCGAAAAGCGGACGGAGCTCCGATCCAGGAACTCTTGAAGCTCCTCCATCAAATGAAGGTTCAATATGCAAACAAAGGAATCGATCTCTCGCTGGTTGATAAGGAATTGGCGGAACTCACGAAGAAATTAGCGGCGCCCGAGAAGAAGACGCCGCAGGTCGAGCCCAAAAAGCCAGTCCCGGCCGCCAAACCTTTCTTCCAGAAACCGGCACCCGCGAAAGCGACCCCGGCTAAAAAGGCTGCCCCAAAAACCGCTCCGCGCAAAGCGGTCATCTCCAAACCAGCTCCGGTGAAAGTTGCGCCGGCCAAGGTTGAAAAAGTCCAACCGGCTTCGAAATCGGAGAATAAAGTTCCCACGGAACTTGAACGCCAATGGGAATATTACCATCAGGCCGTTCGTCGTGGAGTGAGTGACAAAGAACGTATTGAACTCCTCGAGGCCATTGTGATCAAATTCGGGGAAAAAGAAGCGCAGAAAGCCGCACAAGAATTAGAAAAATTGAGGAAAAGAATGGGACCATAAAAAGAAAAATTAATCATGATCAACTTTTTATTCCGAAGGTTCGAATCCCGGCAATAAAAGGCTGGACCTTCCAACGGGGAGATAGAATTTCCCCCCTCAAGAGAGTCTTGTTAAAAATTCCCTTTTAAACGGATAAAACAAGCCAAAATGGGAGGGGTGTACCCCTTTGCTGGATGACTATAACCCCATTATTGGGAGGTCCCCTCCCTGGAGGGACATGATAATAAGGAGCTTCTTCTGGAAATGAGGTATTTCGGGGGGTACACTTAGGGTGTAAAAATATGGCTGAACCGCAAAAAAAACCATCGAACGAAGGGGAACCCCGGCCTGATTTTGGGGCTATTCTCCCGGACAAATCGGGAGATAACGTGGGTGATTTCCTTCACGAATTCGACAATTATCAACAAAAGTTGGACGAAGAATGGGAAAAATCCAAGGCGGCCCATCAAGACAAGCTCAATAAGATCATGGAAGAGTACATCCATCAAAAGATGGAGGAAAAACCGCCCGTCTCAGAAAAACAACCTGAGAAAAAACCGGCTCCAAAACCGGCGGAAGATTTACCCCAAGGCTCATTTCAAGAACGAATGGAAGGCCTACTGGCCCGTGTTGAAAGAGAATTGGGACAATCCGGAAAAACCCGGCCGTTTTCTTTTTTTGAAGATATTCGTCCCACGATTATCAATGTCCCTTCTCGTTCCATCGCCGCCTTCTTCAAAAAATTGTTTGTAATTTTAAGCCTCACTGCGATTTTGGGATCAATCGGTTATATGTTTTTCCTATATCCCCTGACCCTCGGTTCGCAGACACCGCTTCCCTATTCCCATGCCTCCGGGATCTTAAAGCACGGTAACCAACTATATGTGGCCGATTGGTTTAGAAAAGCTCTATATGTACATTCATTTAAGAGAGACCTTCCCATTGTTGCGGTAGAGAACATTCCGAATAGCTTTATCACCGGCTTGGCTGTGTCCGAAAAAAACCTTTGGACCCTTGATGGATTTGAGAATAAAATTCTTCGCCATACGATCACGGAAGATCATCAGGTGGTTGAGAAATATCCCGCGCCGGGATCAAAACCCGCAGGCGCTTTTTGGGATGGATTCGATCTTTGGACGGCGGACAATCAAACCAAACTCCTTTATCAGCATAAGATCACGGATATCGAGACACCCTTCAACCAATACCGATTTCCCAACATGACAGTTACATCATTTTTCTTAGATAACAACAGGGTGTGGGCTTTGGATGGGGAAACGCGTGAGCTTTTTGTTTTAAGACTCCAGGATCCACTGAAGGTTTTGGCCACTTATGACCTTGATTCATTTTTGAAAGGGGCATTTCCAACAGGAGTGGCTCTGAATCAGAAGTCTGTTCTGCTCACAACCAATAAACCGTCTCGCATCATCAAGATTTCTATAAAAGACCTTCAGAAATAACCTGATTCAACTAACTGGGATCCACATTTTGACGGTTGTTCCCTGCCCTTTGATACTTTCAATGGTGATTTTTCCCCCATGAAGCGAGATAAGATGGCGCGCTTTAGATAGTCCCAATCCTCTTTGATCTTTCTTGGTTGTGAAGTAAGGTTGAAATACTTTTTTAAAATGGTTCTCCGCGATCCCTTTTCCGGAATCTTTGACGGAAATCATGACGCTGTTTTCTGCTTCATCATTCGTGGTAGAAATAACCACTGGGCTCCCATCCGAAGCTCCCGATTCTCTGGCATTTGTCACCACGCAGGTGAAGGCGTCTCTAATGAGGTTTTTATCCACTTTGACTTTAGGAAGCCCCGAACCCAACTCAAATCTGACACCGGGGCCGGATGACTCTTGAACGAAAAGATTGAGGTCAACTTCCTCGAAGTTCATCTGAGGATATTTTGTGATTCCGAGAAATTCCTCGATTGATTGAAGAAGATACGTGGTGTTTTGATCGATGGTCGTCAAATTTTCCTTCATTTCAGGCGCGATTTTTTCATCCGTGAGGCCGATTTGGGCCGTGCCGGAAATGATCCCTAAGAGATTGCGCGCCTTATGGCAGAATCCGCGGGCCGTGTCTTCCTGGCTCCAATTAAAGTCCATGAGACGCTCCAACCATTTTTTAAATACCCCCGCGATGGGGCTTTGGAGAGATACGCCGCCCATTAACAGCGTGTCTCCTTTAACCTCGGGGGCGGCCGTCTTAGCGGGAACTCCTTCCGCCATTTTTTTAACCATCTCTTCTTTAAAAGAAGAAATCTGAGTGGCCACTTTATCGATCACCTCTTTCATCTGTGTTACATCTTGTGGCCGGACAGTGTCCCCCCGCTGGTTCAAAAGGTCCATGAACCGGCTTTTTTCCCGGTCCAGCCACCCGGTTGCCGTTTGAACTTGATCTAAGGTATCTCTTAAAGAGAGAACTTCCTTTACAACACGGCGGAGCTCGTGGCTAATGAAAATATCGTCTCCATCTTCGCCGGAATCAAGCCGCCGCCCTCCTTCCCCTCTATTCAGTTTTTTGACGGCTTCTTGAAATTTATTTTCCCAATCGGCCCTTTCACGCAAAAGCTCAATTTCTTTTTCACGGGCCTTAATTCTTTCTTCCAGGGCTTCTCTTTCTTTTTCCCAAATGCGCCTTTTGTCTTCAAAGGAACGCTCTAATTCCTCATTTCGGGCGCGCTCCTGATGCCAGTCTCTCTCGCGGCCGTCCAAGTGGTGCCGCAATGTGCCCAAAAGTTCTCGCTCTTCTTCCGCCCGCCTTTTCCAATAATCAACGAGGGAAACATGGTCCATCGCTTTTAACAAGTCCTCGTTTAAGACCGGCGACTCTTCAAATTTTCGAATCCCTTCTCTTACTTCATCCCATCTATCCATGATTAAACTCCTTATTAATTTTGGCTCCTCCCCCATCATTGTGAGACATGGAGGGGATATCAAATTACGGAATCACCAACTCTGCTCCGATTGTCGGCACTCCGCGAATAATCCTTTCTTTATTGGCCGAATAAATTTTTTGCCACTCGCTTGGGTTGCCATAATATTTTTGCGCAAGAGCTTGTAGAGTTTCTCCCTGTTGCACAATATGAGTTCTCACCGGGGCCGTGGCAGAGGGTGGAGCCGACCCCTCGGGTTTTCCGGATGGTTTCGACCATTTTGATTTTTTCTCAGGAGCTGGCTCAGATCCCTCATTATTTGAAAATTTGGACCGTCGACTTCCCTCTTCTTGCCCCGCTTCCGCGGGGGGAATGACCAATAATAATCCAGATTTAACCGCCCCGCCCCGGCCCACCAAATCCTTGTTTTCTTCATATATAATCCGCCAAAGAGACCGGTCCCCATAGAATTTCTCAGCCAACGATTGCAGGGTGTCTCCCCTCTCGACTCGATGGGTTCTCACTTTTACTTCGGAGTCGGCTGTTTTCCTTTTTGGCCCGGATTCATTTTCTTTGGCCATTGAACGACTACGAGCCAAAGCCCGAGCGCTTTCAATTCTTTCCTGAATTCTCTGAGTTGATTCTTCTACCAGCACTTTTTCAAGCGTGTTTCGGTTCTCTTCAACCTCAACCAATTTGTTTTCCACTTCCAACAACCTGTCGCGCGTCATGAGATAAGCTTGTTCTAAACTTCCCGGTTCCGCTTCCTCTGGTTGAGGTTCTCCAAATTTGAAAATGATAGAAACACGGTGATTTCCGACGACTTTCTCCACTCCGCTTAACGGGTATTCCACGGAATAATCCAGTCTCGCCTGCCCGATTTTGAAACCCAAGCCCGCGGTTAAATCAGACAAACTTCCCTTCCCGAACAAAATTCCGCCTCGAAGAGCCACCCTATCTCCTTTAATGAATTTTTCAAGCCCGGATCCGACGGTCCACATTCCTGCCCGCTGGGTGTAATCCAATCCCGACTGTAAGGACCCGTGGCGGTATCCCAATCCCAATTTTTGGGTTCGAGGCAACGATTGCTTTTCGCTCAATCCAACATCAGGCTGATTTAAATCCAGGGCACTATACCCAAGAAATACCCGAGGTATTAAATTGAAAATTACACCAATATCAGCGCTTATTGCAGAGACGGATTCTTTTCCTCCGGAAGAAAAGATGGGATCAACTCGAGTGTAATCATCCTGTGAATATTTTTCCCCAAGACTTTTAAGGCCCAGCCCTACACACCATCTCCTCGAAATGGATTTTCCCCAGGCCAGGCCGAAAGTAGATTCCTCATAAACGCCAGATAAAGAAAATTTCTTGTAATACAGTCCAAGGGCGCCCATTTTAGACAAGACTGAAATTGTTTTCTTATCTTTAAGAATTCCCCCGCCGGGAGCAGAACCGCTTGCCAAGTCAATGCCCCAGTCAGATGTCGGATTCGAACCGGAGGGAGCCACAACCTTTTCTATGGTAACCCGTTTGTGGCGGGAAAGAGGAATTCCCAAGGAAAGATATCCGACTGAAAGAGAACTGTCATCTTCAAGGCCCATCATTAACCGGCCATAGTCACTTCCCAGTTCGGCCCGCCGCAAATATCCCAATCCAGCGGGGTTTAAAGGCGCCGATTGAGCGTCATCGGCCAAGGCCGTCATGGCGCCGCCCATGGCAATGGCGCGCGCATGGACCCCCAAATCTTCAAAATCGGCGTGGGTAATTCCCAAGAATGCCGTTATTCCCGCGAAAGCGGGAATCCAGATCTTTAAAAGACCTTTAAAGGAAATATGAAAGCCTGTTTTCTTCATCTGGCCACCACGATAGTTCCGTTAAAGGTGTTTCCATCTGCTTCAACTTGATAAATATAAACGCCCTTCGGGGCGTCCGATCCGCCGTTCAGCTTTCCATCCCACTCGAGACTGGATCCATCGGCCCCGGGACTCATATTTGAGATGAAAGCTCCTTTCAAGTTGAATATCTTTCCTGAAACCGAAACATCCCGCGGATTCTCAAAAATAAAATGAATTATGTCGTTCACCCCGTCGCCGTTGGGAGTGAAAATTTTTCCGGGCCAAATTCGGCCGACTTCAAATCCAGAGGCGCGAACCACCTGCCGGACTTCAAAAATTCCCGTGCGGATGGTCCTTAGCGAAAGCCATAGCGCTCCCTCATCAAATCCCCCACCCACTTTGATGTATTCCACGCCATTGAACCAATAGACGGCGGTTTCCGTGGGTTGAAAAGCCGCGGCCTGAACCAAATTCTTCGCGCTCTGAGCAAGGCCGCTTAGGGAGAATGAAATTCCCACCGGGGCGGTGAACGTGAATCCCGCGATCAAAGATTCATCTTCTTCGTTTTCAACTGAAACAACGTAAGCTTTCAGCGTTCGATTTGAGGCTGGAGCGCCGTCGGTGATTTTTATGCGTCTCGGTCCAAGAGCGGGGTTTAGATCCGATACCGCTTGAGCATCCAACTCAAGGAAAAATTCTTTATCAGAGCTGATAATGAAATTTCTTGGGATTGCGGCCATCTCAATGACAGCCGAATCGGCGGATTCAATACCCGAATCGTCAAAGGCTCGGATGGCGTAAAACTGAGGAGGCGGCCCTGGCGTTAAATCGGTCCACTCGGCGTGTGTTGAAGAGACGGTGGCATATATGGAACCTTCGCCCACCCCGAGAGAAGTGCCGGCTTTGTATATGTGATACCCTTCTAAATCTTCGGTCGCGCTTCCGTCTGAATTCTCAGTTGTTTTAATCCAAGTGAGCGTCCAAGCGGTGTTGTCTGGATTAAAGGAACCATGCACTCCGATTGGAGCCTTCGGGCGGGTAACGATGGGGATAGTGAAATCAAAAACTTGATTGGACTCGGTTTGCACATGAGATTTGTCTTCCGCAAAAACCCTCCAATAATATTGAGTATTTTCAATCAACTTGGTTCCCGGAGTCCATTTCCGCAAGGTTAACCCCGTTGCGGAAGACAAAACCGTCCCAAAATCACTGGAGGTAGCGATTTCAATGATATAAGTGACATTGTCATCCCCTGTATCTTTTGATTCTTCCCAACTAAATTGGGGGGTCTGTATGTTAACGGTGGCATTGTCGGCGGGGATTAAGAGGTTAAATGCCTGGGGAGGTATGTTAATGGTATCCAACCGGAATATTTGAATGTCAGATACCGTGAGCGTGTTGTCGACAAGAGTTGGCGGAACATTCTGATATCCTCCCGATTTAACCCGCCAGTAATAAGTGGTGTGATCGATAAGGTCCGCCGTCGGGAAATAAAAGCTGTCCCCTCCTGTTGGAATCCCTTGAACCCCGGCAAAAGTCGGATCATTAACGGATAATTCAATGAAATAGCGGACATTGTCATACGGATCGGGATCCACCGCTTCTTCCCAATCGAATAGCGGTTGGAGAGTGGTCACCGTGACATTGTTGGTAGGAACAATAAGTTCAAAGGCCAGGGGGGTTTCTTTCACCAGGTCCACATAGCAGTGAAAAGTCTGCCCGCTATTTTTTATTAAACCATCATTATCGATGGCTTGAACAAACCAA
>JAKLIS010000380.1 GCA_022709485.1 Elusimicrobiota bacterium
GCCCTTGTTGTTAACATTGATTTTGACGATATTTTCCGCGTTGACCGACCGGTTTTTCATTCTCTCCACCAAAGATTTTCGCGCGGCAATAATATCTTTGGCGTTACTCACGTCCGCGCCGCCCGCCATATTTTTGGAATTCATTAAACTATCCCAGGTGACTTTTGAATCTGACGGAAGAGGCGCGCCCCGCCCCGTTTCCCATTCACGAATTCGGTCTTCCGAACTTTTCACATACTGCTGGGCCAAATTGTTAGCCGGATCAATCCGAAGAACCTGATTAAATAGATCAAGCGCCTTGATGTATTGTTTTTCGCTATAGAGGCGAAGCGCCTCCTGCATAATAATTTTGACGCGCGGATCGTCCTGAGACCACGCGGTTTGTGTCGAAAATCCAAAAAAACCGCCCAGCAAAAGAAGAAAAATAATTTTTTTCATCATTGCATTATCCTCAGAACCACCTGGGTGATTTCTCCCCTCTCTTGAGGAGACGACACCTTAATTTGAAAGTTATCCTCGGGCTCCAAAAGGTTTTCTGCCAGGATTTTTCGCCATGTGCCGGTTCTTTTTTGGGCCAAATCCAAATTGCGATCGTAAATCGTGATTTCAAAAGGCGCTCCTTGATATTTTTTGAGCTCATTCATGAGTTGGGTGACCAGCACATTCAAAATATCTGAAAGCTGCGGGGACCCTTGGTCATAAATGCGGCGGTTGGAAAATTCAAAAATAATCGCGTTTCCGTCGATATACCGGAGCGCCGGAAGAAGAATGGGATCTCCGACAATGGTGCGAGTCTTTTCCTCGTTTTCCCGAATCACGAGCATAGATGAATAAACCTCATCTGTTTTAAGGATAAATTTCCCCCGCTCAGAGCCGTCCCATTGAATGGGATCGGTGGGGATGGTGTTTCCTTCAATCTTCCTTAGGACATTGTTATTTTGGTCAATGACAATAAACGCCCATGTCTCATTTTCTCCCGGAAGGGGGGCGGCGTTTTCCGATCGGTCCACAATGACGGGCTGCGGAGGCGGTGGATAAGATTGAACAAAAAAGGGCGGCTTCGGAAATTCAATCATGGACGGGCGGAAAGTTTTGGGACTGTGGACATCCATCATGGCGATTTGTTTTTCCGCGTCGACGTAGTCTAGCTCTTCCGACAAAATCCAATCTGTCTGGCCCAATCGCGAAAATGGGATGACGTCTTTCAAGGCCACATCCGGGTCGGGAGACACCCGTTCAATTTCAACTTGGTCTTTGGCTTCGCCTTTAATGGTCATATCCAATGGCGCGGCGGAAAGCGCCCCAAACATAGCCAAGACACTGACAAACAAAATACTTAAACTCTCTTTCTTCATATTCATATCACTCCAACTGAAAATTGATAGTTATTTGGCCCACTTCATCCCGGTAAATATCGGGCTCCAATGGCACCCACTTCCACTGCATAAGCGCGTCAATGGCCACCTGGTCGAGTTTGGGGTACCCCGAGGTGCGGACCACGGTCATTTTTTCTTTCACTTTGCCGTCTCTATCAACGGTAAATTCCAAAACCACCGTGGCGGAGATGCCCTGTTGCTGGGCCCAAAAGGGATACTCAGGGACCACGCGCTTTTCAACGGTTCTATCTTTGAGGGGTCCCACGATTTCAAACATTTCTTTTTTCTTTTTGACGGGCTTTATGGGAGCCACAATGGGCGCCACTGAGGTCGCCTTAGACCCGGCTCCCAATCCTGGGGAAATGCCGCCGGCTTTTCCTTCATCAAATCGCCGGCCGGTGTCTTTTTTGCCGGCAGCCGCGGCCGTTTCGCCGGATCCGGATCCGCCAAACCGCGACTGGCTGCCTCCCACATTGCCGATTTGACTCACGGGAGCGTCCCTCGCGATGATTTTATCCCGAAGGCCGAGTTTTGGAACATCTCCCACTCCCGGGAGCGCCGATCCTTCTAATTTGCCCTTGTCTTTC
>JAKLIS010000381.1 GCA_022709485.1 Elusimicrobiota bacterium
GGGCCCAATTTTGAGCGAAATCCGTATCTTCTTTAGATGGGGTGAGTTCCGGTCGAATTGATTTGGGCTCTGGCGCCGGGATTCCCAAGTGAGCCAGCCAGTATTTCACCAAAGCGATCTTCCAGAGCGGAACATAAATTGGAATGGGTGATCCCGGGACCGGGACATTGTAAAAAATCGACCGAGGGAATTTTTTAAGTCCCACACGCCATTTGGCGCCGCTCGCGAAAGCGATAACAGCGGATCGCGGATTATTCATGAAATCGAAAACCGCGTTGTATTTTTCTCCCCTCACCTTTTTCAACATTTTTAGGGGACGTTTTTTGTCATAAATGATGAGCTGCCGGATTTGAGGATTTGTTTCCAAAACCGCTTTTCCACACCCTTCCGCCAGAAAATCGATGACGGCGTCCGGAAAAACCTGTTTTAAATAGGAGACAATTGGAGTGGTGAGGAGAATATCGCCGATTCGGCGAAGTTGGATAATTAAAATTTTCATGGGATGTTTTTACTCGAGGAGAACGAATTTGATGCGGAATCTTTGTTCTGATTTATCGAATCCAGACGGGAGGGGCGGAAGAGGAGAGGCGTTTCGAACCGCGCGTTGAGCGACATTGTCATAAAAAGAATTGCCCGAGCCTTTTTCAAGACGAATATCATATACATCGCCGTTTTTTCTCACTGTGAGTCCGACGACACATTCAAAACCCGTTCCATAAACCGCCGATTGCGTCCATTCCGACCAGATTTTGCGGCGCATAATGGCCAGGTAACTAGAGTAGCCGAATCCGCTTCCCCCCATCCCTGTGCCGTCTCCCGTCCCGATGCCGATGCCGGGACCCGCGCCTTCTCCCAAGCCGACATAATTGGTTCCATCCTCCGTTCCCGAGCGGCCGATGGAGGTGATGTTTGATTTTTCGGGTTGCGTCTTTTCTCCAATCTGAATTGAGTTTGACTTTTCAGTTTCTTTTTTTGCCGGGGTTTTTGCGTCTTTTATTGACCATGCCTCTTCTTTCTGCGTGGCCTTTTGGACGGGCGCTGGTTTGGCGGGGATATGGGCTTTAACGGGTTGCGGAACCACTTGGCCCAATTTTTCCTTCGGAAGACCTCCACCCCCGCCAGGCCCCCCTTTTCCTCCATCGCCATAAAAATCAAAACCATCTATCATAAAAACGGTGGGCCCATGTTTCATCCAAGGAGACCAGAGGAGAAGAGAAAGAAAAATAAAATGGACCAAACCGGAAGTGAAATAGTACCGGCTCATTTAACTATCTCCGGCAGAACCGAAACCCCCAATTTTTGAACATTGAGTTGTTTGGCAATATCCATGACATACACCACATATTCAAAGGGAGCTTTTTTGTCGGCTTGGATAAGAATCGAGGCTTTGTGACCCGGAGGAATGGATCTTTGAAGGATTTGTCTGAAATTGTTTTGAGGGATAATTTTTCCTTCGAAGGCGATGGTGCCATCGAAGGCAACTTCCACTTTAAAAGCTTTTTCGTCGGCGTTCGAGGCGGTTTTGACTTTCGGAAGATCGACCCGGAGTTGGGATTCCACAAGGATCGGCGAAATCACCATAAAGATAATTAGCAAAACAAGCGCCACATCGATGAGCGGAATCATGTTGATTTCCGCCATGATGTGATATTTGCCGGTTCCTTGAGTAGAAACCTTCATCTTATTGCCTGCTTTTTCGTCATTCCCGCGAAAGCGTCCCTAAGGGATGTACCGGATAATGGATGTAAAGGAATCGGTACGGGAATCCAGGTTGTAAGCCTTTTTTCAAATAAAGGTTGAAAACCTGGGCCCCGCCTGCCGGACGGGCAGGTCTCGCGCGGGCGACGGTCTGAAACGGGCTGCCGGCGATGTTCTGTTTTCCTGGCCATTTTTGGATCTATTCTCCGCTTAAATCGATTATTTCTTGCCCGACAATTTCCCAATCCTGGGTCAACC
>JAKLIS010000382.1 GCA_022709485.1 Elusimicrobiota bacterium
GCCGCGGTGGAATATGCGCTCAAATACGGGCGCGGAATAGAAAAAACCCTGGGGAAAACTTTTATCGAGATGTACGTGAACGCGGACACTCTTCAGATGTCTGAAGATTCGGAAAAAGCCTTGAATCTCCTCTTTGACAAGGCTTATAGAAAAGGATTATTTCCCAAACCCACAAAAGTGGATGTTCTTCATTTCTAGGCTGGGGTCGTTGCTTTTCCCCGTAGAAAAAAAATAAGTAAAATCCTTCACCTAATTTTGCCGCAAACTTGCAGGAGGAAATTAAATTTATGACGCAGGACATTCGCGCTATTAACGAAATCGTAAGGAAAGAGAGTATTTTCGTTGAAGAAATGTTCAGCGAAATCGGGAAAGTTATCGTCGGCCAGCGGTATCTTCTTGAACGGATGCTGGTGGGCCTTTTGGCCGACGGCCACATTTTGTTGGAAGGCGTGCCGGGCCTCGCCAAAACGCTGGCCGTGAAAACCCTGGCTCAAACCATCGAAGCCAAATTCCAAAGAATTCAATTCACGCCGGATTTATTGCCGTCCGATCTCATCGGAACATTGGTTTACAGTCCTAAATCAGGCGATTTTGGAATCAAAAAAGGGCCCATTTTCGCCAATATTATTCTGGCCGATGAAATCAACCGGGCCCCCGCCAAAGTCCAATCGGCTCTTTTGGAGGCCATGCAGGAAAAGCAGGTGACCATTGGCGAAGAGACGTTTAAGCTTCCCGCGCCATTTCTCGTTTTGGCCACTCAAAATCCCATCGAACAAGAGGGAACCTACCCGCTTCCCGAAGCCCAAATCGACCGGTTCATGCTGAAAATCTCCATTACTTATCCTTCTCGCGAGGAGGAAAAAAGCATTTTGGAAAAAAGCTCGGAAGATTCGGCTCAAGTTCGTTCCATTATCACGCCCAAAAGAATAGATGAAATTCGGGCCATCGTCAGAAGCATTTATATGGATGAAAAAATTAAAGGGTATATCCTGGATCTTGTTTTCGCGAGCCGGGAACCATCCAAATTCAAATTGAGCGACATGCAGGCCCTTATTTCATACGGAGCCTCGCCGCGGGCGACCCTGGCGCTTGCCGTGGCCGCCAAAGCCTACGCCTTCATTAAAGGCCGCGGTTACGTGACTCCGGAAGACGTGAAGTCCATCGGGCCCGACGTCCTTCGGCACCGCATCATTCCCAGCTTTGAGGCCGAAGCCGAAAATAAAACTTCCGAGGATCTTCTTCGCCAAATATTTGACGTGGTTGAAGTCCCATAAATTCTCTCGTTCGATAGGAGATCCCCGCCATGGCAGAGAAATCGCTCACTGGGACCGCTCCCGCGGATATATTCAAAAAAGCGCGGCGCATTGAAATCCGCACTTCCCGGCTCGTCAACGAGCTTTTTGGCGGCCGCTATCATTCCACTTTCAAAGGCCGTGGAATGGAATTTTCCGATATCAGAGAGTATGTTCCCGGAGACGACATCCGGAGCATCCACTGGAACGTTACGGCCCGCCTCGGACACCCCTACATAAAACAATTCACCGAAGAGCGAGAATTGACGATTCTGATTGCTGTGGATGTGTCCAGGTCCCATTATTTCGGAACCCGCTCCCGTTTCAAATCGGACCTGGCGGCGGAGTTGGTGGCCATCCTCTCCTTCGCGTCACTAAAAAATAACGATAAAGTGGGCCTCGTTTTATTTTCGGACAAAATTGAAGTTTTTATCCCGCCTCGGAAATCCAAAAGCCACACCCTTAGAATTCTAAAGGAAACCCTGTCGTTTAAGCCCCAAAATAAAAAAACAAACATCGACCAAGCGCTTCAATACATCAACCGCGTTCAAAAAAAGCGGGCCATATTGTTTCTCATTTCAGATTTTTTGGACGGCGGTTTTGAAAAATCTCTGTCCATCACTCAGCGCCACCACGACACCATCGCCTTCGTC
>JAKLIS010000383.1 GCA_022709485.1 Elusimicrobiota bacterium
GCGATATTTCCGGTATGTCGTGTTGGCTTGGGTGGTTTTTATGACCGCCAGGTCGATGACCCTGGTGTTTGCTAATGTCGATCCGTATTTCGCGCTCTTCAATTTTTGGACCAGCGAAGCTGCGATTGGCGGCGTGGTTGTGTTGGTCGCGCTGGGGATATTCTGGGAGCTCGCAAAAAATTCCAGATTGGCCTGGCAAAGTTTCGGTTTCTCCTTTATCTGGACAAGTAAGTGGGATCCTGTGGCGGAAATTTTCGGGGCCCTGCCCTTTATTTACGGGACTCTGGTTTCTTCAGCCATTGCTTTGGCCATTGCCATTCCTCTGGGTTTGGGGTCGGCCTTGTTTTTGGCTGAATTGGCTCCTCGAAATGTCTCGAATGTTTTGACTTTTCTTATTGAGCTTCTGGCCGCCATTCCCAGTGTCATCTTGGGCCTCATGGGCATATTTATTTTGGTGCCCGCTGTTAAATTCATTGAACCTTTTTTAATCAAGTATTTGGGATTTCTACCCTTTTTTCAGGGAACGCCTTACGGAATTGGAATGTTATCAGCGGGACTCATTCTTTCCATCATGATCCTTCCCTACATCACCACGATATCCCGTGACGTCATTCTCTCGGTTCCAAGACCCTTAAGAGAAGGGGCTTTGGCCTTGGGCGCTACGCATTGGGAAACGGTGAAACTGGTGATTCTTCCTTTTTCCCGGTCCGCCATCATGGGCGCTATTTTTTTGTCGTTGGGCCGGGCTCTCGGCGAAACCATGGCCGTGACAATGGTCATTGGAAACACGCCTAAAATATCCCTATCGGTTTTGGATCCGGCGTATTCCATGGCTGCGGTTTTAGCCAATGAATTCGCCGAGGCCACATCCGACTTGCACATTCATTCCTTGATCGCGATCGCGTTGATTTTGTTCTTTATCACCATCGTGGTGAACGCGCTGGCCCGAATCATGATTTATAAAACCACTCTTAAGGGAAAGAAAGTATGAATAACGCGTTTCTGCGGCATCGAATGAGAGTCAATTATTTGGTGTTTGCCCTCACCGGCCTATTTACATTGATATCCCTCTCCGTTTTGTTTTTTATTTTGGGGTACATTGCTTATCATGGCCTTTCTTCCATTTCTTGGGATTTCATCACCAAGCTGCCCAAACCAGTTGGAGAACCCGGGGGCGGAATTGCCAACGCCATTGTGGGTTCGTTGAAGGTGGTGGGGTTGGCCAGCGTCATTGGAATACCCATCGGTGTTCTGGGGGCTGTTTACTTGGCCGAATTCGGGAACAACAAGATTGGGTTTGTTATTCGTTATTGTTCCGACATTATCAACGGCATTCCTTCCATTGTGATTGGAATTTTCGCCTATTCTTTGGTGGTTCTTCCCATGAGACAATTCAGCGCTTTGGCGGGCGGGGTGGCCCTTTCCATCATTATGATTCCCTTGGTTATTCGGAATTCCGAAGAATTCATTCGGCTCGTTCCCGCCAGCATTCGCGAGGCGGGCCTCGCTTTGGGGGTGCCGCAATGGAAGGTTATTTTGCGGGTGGTTCTGCCGACAGCCGCTCGCGGAATCTTAACCGGAGCCATTCTGGCGGTTTCAAGAATTGCCGGGGAAACCGCTCCCCTTTTATTCACGGCATTTGGAAACCGTTATTGGGATGATGGATGGTTTCACCCCATCGCGGCTCTGCCTTTGACGATTTTTACTTACGCCATTTCTCCGTTTGACGATTGGCACAAACAAGCGTGGGCCGCGGCGCTGGTTTTAATGGTGGTCGTACTTGTGGGAAATATTTCAGCCAGACTTTTAATGAAACAAAGGAGTTAAGAAAATTTCAAAATGGAAATAACTATGGATCAGAAAACAACGCAATCCTCCGAAGCGACTCCCGAAAAAAAACCGCCTCTTCCTCAGGATGTTTTTTCGGGCTTAATTAAAAGCATC
>JAKLIS010000384.1 GCA_022709485.1 Elusimicrobiota bacterium
AATTTATGACCCCCGGCCAAATGGAAGGATTAACGGATTTAAGCCTGGCATTCCATGAGGGCCAAATCAATCACGCGGATTTTTACCAGGCGCTTCAGAATTTGTGTGAGAAAGCCGGCGTTTCCCTGACGCCGTTTAAGGCCATGACCTCCTACATTCAATATGTGCTTTTGGCCGACGGCATCAATCCTGAAAATTTGATGGCCCAAATTCGAGCGGTGGAATCCTCCATTTATAAATCGCTTATCCGAACAAATAAGGAAAGGGAACTTGTCCTGGCCTCCCGCCGGGCGAACTTGATCAGCAAGCTCCTCGATTTTTCGCTGACCAAAGAAGAGTGGGAAGAATACAAGAAAGAAGTGCCTAGTGCCTGGTTCCTAGTTCCAGATTATAAAAGGTTTTTGGAAACACCAGGCACTAAGCACCAGGCACTAGGCACTTCTTTTTTTGAATCTTTCTATCGCGAAGCGGAAGCGCGGGACGAGGCCATGTTCAGAAACTTGAAAAACGCCATGGTGGGGAAAAAAGCCGAAGTGGCTGTTCTCGTAACGGGGGGATTTCATTCGGCCGGAATCGAAAAACAAGCGAAAGCAGCCGGATACTCCACCATCACCGTAGCTCCCAAAATAACAAAAGTTGAAAACGACAACGGATCAACTTACTTAAGCGTTTTTACGAGAGAAAAAACCCCTCTTGAAAAACTGTTTGAGGGGTCGAAATTATTTTTAGCAAATGACTCCATTTCTCCAGCGAACAAAATATTTTCTTCATTGGCGTTGGCCGCCCGGAGTCACCAGCAGAAAAGATCGCCGGATTCTCAATTGCAAAAATGGATATCTACCGCTCTTCACGCGACCCAAATAACATTTAAAGGGGTGGGTTCCTTGAGGATTCGTGTAAAAGGGGTGCTCGTTTCCGCGGGCAAAGAGTTTATTCCCTTTGATCTGGAAGCCATTTCTAACCCAAACCCGGACCCGCTCGAACCCTTCAATATATCCATTAAGATTAAACCCTCAATGATCGCCCTCATAATGAGTCCGGCTGTTCTATTTGCCCTTCGTTTAATAAATCACTCGGATATCACCTTCACGGTCATTAGCTGGGTTTTTTGTTTTTGTTATTTCCTGGCGAAATTCTTTAACCAAGCAGCCGGCCTCTTGCCAACCTTTACCTTCCATCATTTCTTTTCAGTTTCAAATAAGGGAGAGGCGTCGTTATCCATCCAAAAAATCAGCGGTATTTTGTTCTCAAGTATAGAAACGGAGCCGAAAGAAAATTCTGAACCTATAAACCCTATCAATAAAATTCGAAAGCCGGCATTTAGCACCCCGGACCCATCTAAAGGAAAATGGTTTGATCAGTCAATATCGGACTTTTCTTCTTACAGCGTGTGGGCCTCCATGCACCAAATCAATGATTTCCTTGATGTTTTGAATCGCCGTCTTCCAAAAGGCCAAAAACTTAAACCTTTTTCATCCGAAACAATACAGGGAATGGATGACGCGGCAAAAAGTTTTTGGCTGATTTTTAACATGGGAATGGATCCCGTCAAATTCAAAGCCGCTTTAACTTCTATTTACAAGTTAATTCATCAAACTGAAGATGGGGAAAATTTTGATTTTCCGGAAAGCCTCCTTAATAAATTATTTTCAGATGAATTCGAGAGAAAGGTGATGGAAAATCCCCAACAGGCAGCAGCCGAGATTTTTGCCAAGTGGATCGCCATTTGCCCATTGCCCGATGGAAATATCCGCCTTGGTTTTTTTCTCATGAACTTTGTTTTAATGAAAATGGGGTACCCTTCCATCTTCTTAACGCCGCAGAATATTGTGGATTTCCAGAGTCTTAAATTCAGTATGAAACCTTCCTCCGAAGGAGCGCAAGTTAACGGAATCCAACAAAATGTTTTTGAGTTCCTGAAAAAGCACCAACCTAAAA
>JAKLIS010000385.1 GCA_022709485.1 Elusimicrobiota bacterium
ATATTCAAAATTGAATCTAAATATAAGCCTGAATTTAAAACGCGCGGGTTTTTTTTTATGTATTTGTTTTCGAACCTGGAGGGTCAATCTTGAGACTTAAAAACGGTTAAAAAATGCTGAAAAACCTCCCTTGTCCTGACCATGTGGGTGTACTAGAATCGCGTCATGAACGGCACTCCCCTTATCTTAAGTCGTAAGTTCTATTTACAGATTTTTTTCTTCATCGCTTTTGCATTTTTTCTCTATCAGTTGTTTATTCTTATAAAGCCTTTCTTACCCGTTTTTCTTGTGTCTGCCCTCCTTGCCATGGCGTTTCAACCCGTCTTTGTGAGACTTAAGCGAAAAGTCCGAAATGTCAATTTATCGGCCTTCATTATGACGACGGGAATTTTTATTCTCACCGTCATTCCTCTGGTTATTTTGGGCGTGGTGTTTTTCAGTGAAGCCGGGAAACTTTTTGTTGCATCAAAGAATTTCATGGAGGCGTTTAAAGGGGGGGACACACCGACGGCCATTTCCACCTTGCCGTCGATTTTCAGGTCGCCGGCTGAATATTTTTCCAATCATTTGCAGGCCTTTTTCTCATATGCGGATTTAAATTTTAAATCCCTGCTGCTTGAAAAAATTCAGACTTTCGGTTCGAGGCTCGTTGCGATGGGAGGCCAGATCGCCAGGAATCTTTTGCTGGCCGGCGTTTACGGGCTCATCATGTTTATCACATTGTTTTTTGCTTTTCGTGACGGGGAGAGCTTGGTTAATAAAGTTTTGGCTCTCATTCCCATGGAAGAGGACCACAAAGAAACAGTGGCGCGCCGCGCGTATGAAACTTTTCGGGCGGTGGCTGTGGGTGTTTTTATTACGGCATTTGTTCAAGGCCTCATGGCGATGTTGGGGTTTTGGATAGCCGGAGTGGAGCTCCCGGTCCTTTTTGGATTCTTAACGATGGTGGCTTCGCTCGTCGGAGCTTCTTTCCTTGTTACTTTTCCGGTTGCTTTCACCGTTTTCATTGCGTCGAAGGGATGGGGGATGTTTTTATTTCTTTGGAGCGCGCTGGTGGTCGGGCTCTTAGACAATTTCTTGAGACCCTATTTGATTGGAGCCAGAATAAAAATGCCTTTTTTTGTCATGCTTTTTAGTATTCTGGCCGGCCTTAAAGCCTACGGCCTGTTGGGGATTGTGTTGGGACCGGTGCTCGTTGGAACCGTCATCACTTTTGTCCGGATTTATCGTCAAGAATACGGCGAAAAGTCGCCGCCTATTTTTGAAAAATTCAAAATTTGAGAATTCTTTTTCCCCTTCCGAATATTCGAGACTATTCCTGGATAGATTGGCCGAAGGTTGGGTTGAGACATTTCTTAAAGACTTAAGGAGAAACCAATGGAAGCGATTCGTGATTTTTTCTCAATCCTTTACCAGTTTGATCAGCTCATCAGATGGGGCGGCTACGCCGTTTTAATCTCAATTGTATTTGCGGAAACGGGTTTGTTGGTTGGTTTTTTTCTTCCGGGGGATTCACTGCTCGTGACGGCGGGGTTATTGGCGGCCGTCGACAACGCGTTGAATTTTTGGGTTTTAATTTCAAGTTTGTCATTGGCCGCCGTGTTGGGGGACAGCGTGGGATATTGGATTGGCTATAAAATCGGGCCGCGTATTTTCAACAAAGAGGATTCATTCTTTTTCAAAAAAAGCCACATTTTGAGAACCCAGCATTTTTATGAGAAGTACGGAGCCAAAACAATTGTTTTGGCCCGTTTTGTCCCCATTGTTAGAACGTTCGCGCCCACTTTGGCGGGCGTGGGAAAAATGGACTATAAAAAATTTCTAACATACAACATCGCGGGAGGCGTGAGTTGGGTGTCAAGCATGATTGGGGTGGGTTACTTTATCGGGAATAAAATCCCCAATATTGAAAA
>JAKLIS010000386.1 GCA_022709485.1 Elusimicrobiota bacterium
GTTTAAAACTTCGCCTTCCTTATGGCGCGAAAGAATTAATAGTATTCCTCAATGGACGTTGATGAATCTTTATTCCATTTTTTTAAATCTCATCATGATTTATTCCCGGCCAAGGCGCGGATTTTAGCCGCTTGTTCCGGGGGGCCCGATTCGGTCGCGTTGCTATATGGATTAAAGGCGGTTCAGGAGACCCGGGATATTGAAATACTGGTGGCTCATGTGAACCATGGACTCCGGGGAAAAGAATCCGAGGACGACCAAAAATTCGTTCGGCAAACGGCTCGGAATCTGGGGTGGAGGGCCCTTTTTCGCCGCATTTCTTTGGCCCGAGGCGCGGGGGGGAACCTGGAAGAGAAAGCCCGCGTGAAGCGGTACGAAGCGCTTATCTCGCTCGCGCGCGAACAGAAAATCCACACCATTTTTACCGCGCACAATTTGGACGATCAAGCCGAAACAATTTTAATGAACTTTCTACGGGGGTCCGGCATTTCAGGTTTGGCCGGGATGCCGGCGATCCGGGTGTGGCCCGGCTCAGGGACAAAAATTTGCCGGCCGTTTTTGAACGTCTCAAAAGAGGACATCAAAGGATATTTAAAGGAAAAAAAAGTGCCATTTCGGATGGATAGGATGAATGAAGATCAGAAATTTTTGCGCTCATCGTTTCGCAAGAAAATTGCGCCCTGGATTGAAGAACGCTTCCCCGGATTTAAACGCCGATTGGGTCATTTCTCGGACATCGTGAGAGAGGAAGAGACTTTCTGGGGAGAAAAAGTGAAGGAAATGACCCGGCGTCTGTTGGCCCGGGAGAGAGGGGGATACGTCCTCCCGTGGGATGAATTTTCGAAATTTCCGTTGCCTCTTCAGCGCCGGTTCCTCAAACAGGTTATTGGTCCGGATTTGCTATCATTCGACAACCTCGAAGCCCTGCGAAAATGGATGGCTTCTCCGCCCGCCGATGGACGCATTTGGCAGCTCAAAAAAGGCTGGTTTGTGGAAAGATTATCCCGTTCTCAGGGCGCTCCCTCGGCCCGGCTTTTTTGGCTGGGTCAAGATGGAATAGAAAGAAATTTTTCCGGTCAAAAAAGGAAGGTGAATTCTAGATGAATAGAAGTAATTCCCGCCCCGTTTTTTTATGGCTCATTGTTGTCGGGCTTGTCCTCTTTTTTGCGCGCGGAATCCAGGTCAGACCCCAGATCGACAATCTTCCTTACTCCGAATTCAAAAAGCTCCTTAAAGAGCAGAAAATACTGGACGTCACCATTGACGATCGGGCGATTGAAGGCATTTACAAAAACACCGCCAATTCAGAGAAAAAATTTCAAACCATCGCGCTTAATGATCCCGAATTGATTAAAGAATTGGAAGTCTACGGCGTGCGTTCTTTTAACGGGGTTAAAGACAAATCCTGGATGAGTTCTTTATTTAGCTATGTAGCCGGCGTGGCTATCTTCATTATTCTTTGGTGGTTTTTTATCCTGCGCCAAATGCAAAACGGCGGCCGCCAGGCCATGGCTTTTGGCCGCAGCCGCGCCAAGCAATCCAACAAAAAGAACAAAGTTCTTTTTAAAGATGTGGCCGGGGTGGACGAAGCCAAAGAAGAGCTCCAGGAAATTATCGAGTTTTTGAAAGACCCGGCCAAATTTCAGCGCTTGGGGGGGAAAGTTCCAAAGGGCGTTCTTCTCTATGGAGCCCCGGGGACGGGAAAAACAATGTTGGCCAAAGCGGTGGCCGGTGAAGCGGGCGTGCCTTTTTTCTCCGCGAGCGGTTCGGAGTTTGTGGAAATGTTTGTGGGCATGGGTGCGGCCAAGGTGCGCGATCTCTTTTCGCAGGCCGAGCAGAAGGCCCCCTGCATCGTGTTCATCGATGAAATCGACACCATCGGCAAACGCCGCGACAATGGC
>JAKLIS010000387.1 GCA_022709485.1 Elusimicrobiota bacterium
TAAACCTACTTTTTTTGAGCGGAGAATAGAAAAAACCGCGGCGGCGTCGGTGGATGAGACAATGGCTCCTATCAAAAATCCTTCTGCCCACGAAATTTTAAGCGCCATTCGGGCTATGGCTCCCACCACCCCCGTGGTTATTAATATTCCCACCGTCGCCAAGGAAACACCTGATTTTGTAATCGGTCGGACTGCATGACGATCCGTATCAAGGCCGCCGGCAAAAAGAATGAAAGCCAACGCCACCACGCCAAGGGCTTGCGCCGCCCACGCGTTGTCGAAGTAAATTCTCCCGGGGCCTTCTGAACCCGCCAATATTCCCAATGCAAGGAATAAAAGCAAAGCTGGCACGCCAAATCGGTCCGAAACTTTGCTCAAAAGAACGCTGGCGACTAAAATTAATGAAACAATAACGATGATGCCATCGATGGTTCCCATCCAGTTATGAGTTTATCAGAGAAAAGGTTATAGCTGTGAGGTTTCACCATCCTCGAGCTAAGAAATTAGCCCTCATAAAAAAATAGACCGCCGGGTTGGGCGGTCTGCTTTGAATATGGATGATTTGGATTAATGGTTTAAGGACACGTGATCGTTTCAGGAGAGTTGGGAATGTCTTCGTTTATTGTAGGGGGAAAATGAAAGGTGTGAACTTGAGGTCCTCAAGCAACAAAGCGGCCTGTAAAATGATTGATGGATTTTATAGAATTCTCTGCCGAATGAAGGAAAATTTCGTTGGAAAAATTGGGAAAGAATACCTGGTTCCTTCAGCGAACAACTCAATCGGGGGGCACCCCTTCCTAAAAATTGAAGGGGCGGGTATCTAAGCCTTCAAAAAAATTACCGGTGGATAGTGAAAACCCTTATTAATTAGATATATTAAGGCCACTTCCTTGAGATTCAATCTAAAAAATTCGAATATTGAACTTAAACCGGCCTTTTTTTGGAACCATAATTGGGTAACTTGTGTTAAAGGTGTCTCATCCAATCTTTTTTAAAATAAATGGAAATAGGAGGAATGTATGAAAAAACTGTTGTCACTGATGGCCATCATCGTGTCCTTAGGCGCGAGCGCATGGTCCGCGGATGTGTCCTATAAGGGACGCGTGGAAGTGGGAATCTTAGGCGGGGGCATTTTCTTCGAAAATGACACCAATTTGGATGAAGATTGGGTGTATGGCGGACGGATCGGATACAACCTAACCGAGAAATGGGCAGTGGAAGCATCAGCTGTGACCGAAGATACTGAAATAGACCGGACGAATAAAGAGGCCGACATATTTCTTCCGATGGGCGAATTTCAATACCATTTTGGCCAATCCAGGATAAGGCCATTCTTGGCCGCCGGCGCGGGGGGGCTGTTTTTAGACAGGGAAATCGGGAAAGATTCCGATGACTTTGTTGGAGTGTGGGGAGGCGGAATAAAATGGCTTTTCACTAACAATTTGGTGGCTCGTCTGGACGCCCGGCATGTGATAAACGCTGACAGCGGTGAAGGAACCAATATGGGACTATTCACGGGCGGCTTATCTTGGCTGTTTGGCAGTAGCGGGGAGCCAACGAAAAAAGCGGCCAAACCGGCGGATTCCGATGGAGACGGGGTTATCGATTCGAATGATTCCTGTCCTGGCACGGCCGCGGGTGTGAAAGTGGACGCGAATGGATGTCCTCAGGCGGTTGATTCCGATGGAGACGGAGTAATGGATGCCAATGATTCATGTCCCGGCTCTCCCGCAGGAGCCAGAGTGGACGCGAAAGGGTGCCACCAAGTAGATTCTGATGGCGACGGTGTCGACGACCTCGTGGCGTGTGATCCCGTAACGACGGCTTACTCCATCCGATCGATCGGCGATGGGAACTTCGGCCCGGCCTTGGCGGTCCCCGTCGCTCTTCTC
>JAKLIS010000388.1 GCA_022709485.1 Elusimicrobiota bacterium
CTCCTGTACGGGTCAAAATTCCATTCCATGAAGCAGTCACGCGGCCAGCAAGGAATTGGAATTTCCGCGGCGGGAATGTATGGACAACTGACGACCGGCTCTTCCATAAAAATCACTTCCCGGATTTCATCCAAATCTCCGACTCATTATTTTGAAGTTCATATTGATACCAACAAAACCACCGCCACCATCTTGAAAGACGAAGTCACAGAGTGGAAAAAACCCCACGGCACTCGAGTTGAAATTGAACTGGAAGCGAAATACCAGAAGGCGCATCCGTCCATTGAAGATTACATTCGTCAAACAGCGGTCGCCAACCCTCATTTGACTCTTACCTACGTAAGTCCCATGGGAGAAAAAGAATTTTATAAAGCGGCTGTTAACAAACTCCCGACCGAGCCCAAGGAGATTAAACCCCATCCTCATGGAGTGGAACTTGGCATTTTGATGAAAATGCTGAAATCCACACCATCACGGAAGGTCAAGGCTTTCTTAGCGAGGGATTTTTCCCGCGTGTCGTCTTCAGTGGCCGAAAGAATTTGCCAAACGGCAGGAATCAGTCCGGCCGCTTGGCCGGCCAGCATCGCCCACCGGGACGCTGATAGTTTATACAGGGCCATCAATAACACCAAGATGATGAATCCCCCGACCAATTGCCTCTCCCCCATTGGAGACAGCGAGCTGTTAAGAGGCATTAAAAAAATAATAAATGCCGATTTTTACACCGCCGTAACACGGGCCCCCGCGGTTTACCGCGGAAACCCTTTCCAGATCGAGGTCGCCATTGCCTACGGCGGGGAATTGCCCAAAGAGGAACTGGTCGAAGTGATGCGGTTTGCAAACCGGGTTCCCTTGCTTTATCAGCAATCGGCCTGTGCAATAACGAAAAGTATTTTTCAAACGGCTTGGAAAAATTACGGAATGGATCAGTCCAAGGGGGCCCTTCCCACCGGCCCCGCTGTGATTGTGGTTCATATGGCCAGTGTTTGGGTGCCTTTTACATCGGAATCCAAGGAAGCGGTGGCGTCTTATGAAGAAATTATCAAGGAAACCAAATTGGCGCTTCAGGAATGTGGCCGTAGGCTCGAGGCTTTTATCAGAAGAGGTTATAAAGAGGCTGAACTTAAACGCAAAAAAGATTACATTCGGTCCTATCTTCCCCACATCGGCATCGGCCTTCGAGAAATTCTGAAATTTAACGACAAAGAAGAAAAAAAGGTTTTGAATTATTTGACCGACATTTTGGAAAAGGCGAGGACTTAAATACATGAATCCGACCGCTAAAAAAATTAAGGAAACCGCCGACAAGCTCCACAAAGTCATTCTCGACAGAGAAGTTCCGACCCTGGATTTCCCCCTTCGAAGCCTTGAAAACGTCACTTACGATAAGAAAAAAGGCTACTTTGAAATCGGGGAAATATCGAAAGAGAGAACCTTAAGCGTCAACACCGTGAAAACTTTCGCGCAGACGGTTCGAATGATGGCGTTGTCCCACGAAATTCTCAAAAAAGACGACATCGCCACCAAAAGAGAGGCGTATTATGTGTCCAAGAATTGGGGGGATGCGCGTTTTACCGAACAACCGGAATCCGACGCCATCATGGACGATGTTGAAGCCCATTTCAGGGTTAATCGAGAACAATTGGGGTTTATTCCCGAGGAAAAAGGCGGAGAAGTGGCAGGGCAGCTCACCGTTATCGATAAAGATCCTGACACGGGTAAAGATTTAAAAATTGACTGCACCAGATTTGGTTCTGGAGCTTACTCTATTCCCATCGCCTGCGAGGATCTCCGATTTGAGACCGATGCCAAATTCATTCTGGCCATTGAAACCGCCGGGATGTTCCAACGGCTTGTTAAACACAATTACTATAAATCCACCAAATGCGTT
>JAKLIS010000389.1 GCA_022709485.1 Elusimicrobiota bacterium
GATAAAAAAAAGCGCTGACCGACTCAGCGCCCGCCTTAAAAAAAACCAATCCCCGAATGCCATTGCCCTTCTACATTTAAAAGCCATTAAAGAAATTTATTGGGATTTTATGAGAAATCCACTCTCAAAACTGGTCGTGGTCGCCTGGGAAGGGTCCGATTCCCACATGGAAAGCTTTCCGCAAGATAACGTCTTGGAGGGTGATGTGAATCAATTTCTTACGTATTTGGCGACCGCCCCCTCTCTTTCTTCCCCTCGCCCATTTTGCGGTAATGACATCGAAAGGCTCTTGGTGTATTCAATCGAAATCCCCAAACCTGAAAACCTGGTTTTCATTAACAAATTCATGATTGATAATAATTTTGAGTTTTGTTTTCCCTGTCTTGATGACAATAAGATAAATGGAATTATTTTCTTGGGATCCAAGCGGCGCGGTATTTTTTGGCCGCAGGAATTGAGGGCTTTACAAATGATTTCATCTCAATTGGCGGGTGCGATTGGCGAAGGGGTCAAGTCGCTAGTTACCCCTATTTGAAGGGAAGGGGCCAAGGCGCACCTGCCTCATTTTTGACGAAAGCATCTAAAAATGAGGCAGGTGCGCCTTGGCCCCTTCCTCTTCCTTAAAACTTGACTTCTATTTCTACCGAAGAAAATTTCCCATTCTGCTTCGTCTCTTCGTCAAAAGCTTCTCCTGGCTTAAAATCGTTCATGGTGGCTTTCACGGTGACAAGCCCTGAATACCGATACGCAATCGCGTAATCTAATTCCGTTCCCAAGGCCTTCGGGCCTGAAAGATTTTTCACGGCTTTATATTGATAAAAGTCGAATGAGAAAACCCATGGCGCCCAAGGGTTAAATTCCAGACCAAAATGACCAGTTTGAATGCCGGAGGTTCCCTTCGGAAGTCCATCGTTGGTGGAACTCGCTGCTCCAAATGGATCTTCCGGTGAATAGGCGTCTGAAAAGGTCGCGGCGAAGTAGCGGCCGCGTCCGGATCGCTCAAGGCCGGACCACCGGCTGGCGTAGGTGGGCCTAAAAGATTCATCGCTATTCGGCGTTCCCGGTTTGTCTCCGCTTCCTTCTGAAAATTCGGCAAATGCTCCCACACGGCCAATAAATTTATTTTCTTGCCGGCCTCCGAGACCGATTTGATAGGCAGACCCTTTTAAATCGACTTTTCTTCCATCCGTTGGATTAATTTTTCCGCTCTGCATGTAATAAGCGCCCACCAGATAGGCATCCTTTAAATTGGCTTTACCCCGAATCCCGTAAATGGTTCGTTTGATTTTGGAGACGGCCACGGGAGCTGTGGCGGCGCCGTATTCGTAGTTTTGAAGGGATTTATCACTTTCCCATAGGCCCAGGATTTCCCACCGGACGTAATCTCTGTTGAAGCCCAGAACGGCGCCGTTTAAATCGGTATCTTTATTTTCTCGACGGGTTTCGTTGATTTTCGCCGTGAAACCGTCCAAATCAAAATCAAGCCATCGAACAGGAGATTTAACTTGTGCGCGAATGGCGTTAAATCCTACTTCGTCATCGGACAAAATGTCACCGTCTCCCCAAATAATGGGTTGCCGGCCCGCCGTCAAAATGACGCGTTTCTTCCAAATATTTGGAAGCCGGACAAAGGCGTTTTGGATCCAAACAGTTCCATCGGCTTTGGGATAAATGGTGGATAGAGGCGTCGTGGATTTTTCCGTTCCCCAAATATTAAGGGATTGGAGACGAACGGTGGCTTCCACTTCCTTACTTAAAGACGTTGAAAGATAAGCCTGAAGCCGGTGTGAATAGTAATCACTGTCTTTAATGGTTTTATCTCTTTCTTCGATTGAAATGCCTCTCAGGAGATAATCGGCTCCCAGCTGAAG
>JAKLIS010000039.1 GCA_022709485.1 Elusimicrobiota bacterium
AAGCCATTGGACGGATCAAGGGTGGGTTTTCAAAAATGGAAGCGCCAGACACTACGATTCAAGCGGACTGAGAATTGACCGTATTGAGCGGTTTAAAGAACAAATTTTTCCTTTTAAAGAGAGTCCTGATGATTTGGTTATACAGGATCCGCAGCCGGAACAAATGAATTATCAAACTTTGGCGGACCACATCAAACGGCTGGCGGCGCTTGGCGTGCCCGTCCGATCGCTTGAGGTCGAACTTAACATGAAGCTTGCCTTCCCCTTTTCCTGTTTTGTGGTGACTTTCTTAGGGATTCCTATTTCGCTGAAGGGAAGAGGGAACGTGGCCAAAGCCATTGCGGCCGGGTGTATGATGACCTTGGTTTATTTGGGGTTCATGCAGTTTGGAAAAGCCTTGGGTCAGCGGTCCATCCCCGTGTGGCTGGGGGCTTGGCTGGGAAACATGGTTTTTTCCATAGTCGGGTTTTATTTTTGGGCCCGCCAAAAAAAAGGCTTCTAAATATTACTCTTTTGACTCCGGTTTTTGTTCCGAGGTATTGGCCGGGGCCACATCCCCTCCTGATTCCGGTTCCGCGACCGCTTGATGGCCTTTTTCCTTGGGTTCCATTTCTTCGTCAGGGGTTCCGGTTTTCAATTTGCGCGTTTCTTTGGCGTTTTTCACTCGCTCCCGCGCTTCGGTATTTCCGGACCCAAATCGAATGGCCAGAGAGAGTGCGTGATTCACTTCTTTCACGTCACCTGCAAACCCCCCGTCTTCCCGGACAAAGTACGCGTAGTCCAATTTGAGGAACGGAATATCAATTCCCAAACCGCCCACGGGATATCCTTGGTTTATTCCCCCTCGGAACCTTAAAAACCAATAACGGAACTCAGCGCCAAAATGAAGATGCGTGTAAAGGTTTTCTCCAAATGGTTTTCTAAATCCATTTTGGAAGAGAACGTGTTCATCCGGATGGAAAACATCGCGGATGTCGGCTGAGAAAGTCCAACGGTCGTTTGTGGGAACAAGAAAAAGGAGTTTGGCTGGAACAATGGACAGGCCAAGGTTGGTTCGGGGCCGAATGACGATGTCCCTTTCCGGTTGCGCCGGGAAGCCGTCCTCCGCCTCAGTGGCCTCAAACGACATCTTGGTTCCACCCGCATCTTGAATCATAGAACCGATGTTGATTCGGTCCGTGGGTTGATATAAAAGACCAATGTCCCCTCCAAAACCCTTTCCTTTTTGAAGGGGAGGGGTGGTCAGCTCATCCAATTCGGCTGTGCTTTGGCGGATGCTGATTATTTCGTAGCGTCTTAAGAATTTCCCGGTCACTCCCACCCCCAATTTTCCGGGAATGAAAAAAGGATTTTCCCACCTTTTGGCCAGTGAGATGGGCAATATGGCGTCTGAGGTGAAATAATAAGAAATGGTCGGGGCAATCTGCCGGGCCTCCAAAATAAACGTGTTATTCGCCGAACCGAGGAGCCCAAATCCAAAATGAATTCCCCAAGGCCCGGGCCCTGAAAGATAGGAAGCCACATCCGCGGCGGCAAAGACCCGGGAATTTAACCGGGATATGTCCGTCCTAATTTCATTGATCAAATTGGCCGCGCCCTCGGGATCGGCCGCCGAATAATCGTCAAAATCTGTGAGATGATCTTCGTTGTCTCGCAGGAATTCAAGGGCGTCAATGGCATCCTGGGAAACCCCTCCCAAGATCTCAAGAAGAGTGAACTCTGACCCCTTTCGCTGAACGAGGCCAGCGGGGTTATATGAGAAGGTGTTATTGTCATCGGCGACCGCGGTGAAAGCGCCTCCCATGGCCATGGGACGCGCAAATTGAACAAAAGGAGGTCTTTCTTCAGAAGCCAAACCAAGTTGCCAAAAGGTCGCTATTGCGAGGATCCCCAAAATCAAATTTTTTTTCATTTTCATTTTTTTCTCCTATTAGCAGCCCGAGGGTTAGCAACCCGAGGGCGGGTTGAATATTTCAGAATAATTTCGGAAATTGGCGGAGGTGATGCCCATGCCGGTGGGAGGGCTTTGGGTGATTAAATCGGTGCAGGCGGCAGGAAAAAATAGCCCTTGGTCCGCTTCAAGAACTATCACCATGGCTCGATCAATATCATCTCGTATTTGGGTGATTAATCTGTCTTGAGATAGTCCCCGAACAGTGACAATACGGTTTAAGAGAGCATAGGCCGAGGCAATGTCTCTTGCCATTTCCTTGACTAAATTTTGGTTGGCAGTGCAGAAATTTCCGAGGTCGTTTCCAGTCATATCCTCGATTGCATAGGTTCCATTTGTATTGGTGATGTCGACAAATACGGCCTGAATGGGACGCACTGCGGCGCGAATGACACAGAGAATCCCCATATTGAACAGAACGTCCACGTCGTTCCGGGATATTTTTCCATCGGACGCTCCGGAAACTATTTTCTGAAGGCGGCAAATCGCGGAATCAAGAACATCGTTTAAAGATTCTAAATCGATTCCATATAGAATGCTGTTGGGATTGGAAGTATAACCGGACAACCCGCCGATTCTGGATTGTTGAATCATATCGGAAAGACCTGAAATAGACCCGGCGCCCACCCCTTCTTTGAGAACGTTTCGGATGATAGCGCCGACATTTAAACCAGCGGTTCCCAATTGGGCGGCGGAAGCCCCATACAAAGCTTGAGAGTTATTGGGCTCGACGGCCAGGACTTGGGTATAGAGGGAAAGCGCTTGTGAATATTCTCCGTTGCGAAGGGCAATATCAGCGTCATTTATAAGGTCTTCTGGTTCACCAGAATCTCCCCGGTCATGAAGCCCGCCAAAAATATTTCCATTTTCGCAGGCGGTAAAACTGAAAAGTCCAACGGCCAGAACGGCCACAAATACGGCAGGCAAACCAAACCGAATCTTCATATTCCCCCCTATCCCAGTTATTAAGTTAAGGAACGCTGAAACAATCCTAGAGGAGATTTAAAGAGAATTCAAGGAATTATTTGCTTAACCATTCGTCATCCCCGAATGTGACGGATTCGTTGTCGATGGCTGGTTTGATGGATTCGTTATCATCCCCGAATGTTCCCGTCGGGGATCACTATCGGGAATCCATTTTGTCTTTGACTGACGGGGAAAATAGAACCCAGCCCGCCTGCCAAGAACTCAATTCTTCGGAAAACGGGGAGTCGGCGGGCAGGCCTGAAAATTGCTGGAATGACGAGGTTATGTCCCTTCCTGCCAACTCACAAGGTATTTGGATTGTTCTTGGGTGAGTGTATCGATGGGAATTCCCATGGCTTTGAGTTTGAGCCGCGCCACTTCGCGATCGATTTCCCGAGGAACAGAATAAACTTTCCTGTCCAATCCTTTGGCATTGGCAAGGATGAATTCAACGCTTAGAGCCTGGTTCGCAAAAGACATGTCCATGACGCTGGCAGGATGGCCTTCGGCGGCGGAAAGGTTAACAAGGCGCCCATCGGCCAATAAATAGATCCGCTTTCCGCTTTTCAGGTGATATTCCATCACGAAAGGCCGGACTTCTTTGACGGATTTGGACATCTTTTGGAGCTCAGGAATATTAATCTCGACGTTGAAATGGCCGGAATTGCAAATAATCGCGCCGTCGGGCATGGCTTTGAAGTGCTCCTCCCGAAGGACATGTTTATCGCCCGTCACCGTGATAAATAAATTGCCGATTTTGGCGGCTTTGGCCATGGGCATTACATCATAGCCGTCCATGGCGGCTTCTAGCGCTTTCAAGGGATCGGTTTCGGTGACAATGGTGTGGGCTCCAAGTCCTCGGGCGCGGCTCGCGACTCCACGGCCGCACCATCCATATCCGGACACCACGACTTTGCGCCCGGCGAACAAAATATTGGTGGCTCGGAGAATGCCATCGATGGTGGATTGCCCCGTGCCATAACGGTTGTCAAACATGTGTTTGGTGTCGGCATCATTTATGGCCACAATGGGATATCCCAGAACGCCGTCTTGTTCCATGGCTTTGAGCCGAATCACGCCGGTGGTTGTTTCCTCCGTTCCTCCGATCACCTCCGGCATCAAATGCTGGAATTTGGAATGGAGAAGGCCTACGACGTCGGCTCCATCATCCATGGTGATTTGGGGGATTGTTTTAATGGCAGATTCTAAATGAGAGTAATAAACCTTGTTGGATTCCCCTTTAATGGAATAGACGGGTATTTTGTGGAATTTGACCAAGGCCGCGGCCACATCATCTTGAGTGGACAAAGGGTTGGACGCGCAGAGAGTGACGTCGGCGCCCCCTTCCTTCAAGGTGATCATCAGATTGGCAGTCTCTGTGGTGACATGGAGGCATGCCGCAATTCGATAACCTTTAACAGGCTTTTCTTTGCGAAACCTTTCTCGAATTGCTCTTAAGACCGGCATTTCACGTTCGGCCCATGTAATTCTATCCTGGCCTTGTTTGGCCAATGTGATGTCTTTTATGTCGTATTTCATTGGGGTTTCCTTTTTAATGAGCGTCCATTAACTGCAGGACTTTTTGAGGGCCGCAGCCATATTTGTTTTTTCCCAAAGGAAGGTATTTTCGTTTCTTCCAAAATGTCCGTAGGAGGCCGTTTTTCTAAATATAGGCCGGCGGAGTTTTAGATAGCTGATGATACCCTTGGGTGTTAGATCGAAATTCTTGATAACCGCACGGGAAATAGCTGCGTCAGGAGCGGATCCGGATCCATGCGTGTCGATTAAAACAGAGACTGGTTCCGCCACCCCGATGGCATAGGCCAACTGAACCGTCACTTCTTTGGCCAATTTTGCCGCGACAATGTTCTTGGCGATATGTCGGGCCATGTAGGCGGCGGATCGGTCAACCTTGGTTGGATCTTTGCCGGAAAAAGCCCCGCCGCCATGAGGGCACCAGCCCCCGTAGGTGTCAACGATGATTTTTCGTCCCGTCATTCCGGTATCGGACTGGGGCCCCCCCACGACGAACTTGCCGGTGGGGTTGATAAAAAACTTCACTTTGTCGTCTAAGAGCTCTTTTGGTAGGACGGCCAACGCGATTTTGTCGATCATTTCTTCCCGGGCTTTGTTGGTTATCTTTTTTCCCGTTTTATCCAAAATGTCGGATGTGTGCTGAGAGGAAACAACCACGGTGTCGATTCGATAAGGTTTCCCTTCCCGATATTCGACGGTCACCTGAGATTTTCCGTCTGGACCCAGATAGGGAAGAATTCCTTTTTTCCGAACCTCGGCGAGGCGAAGAGTCAAAAGATGTGCCAATTGGATGGGGGTGGGCATCAATTCTTTATTTTCATCGCAGGCGAACCCGACCATGAGCCCTTGATCGCCGGCGCCTCCGGTGTCAACGCCTTGGGCGATGTCCGGAGATTGGCGATTGATGGCATTTAAAATAGCACAGGTTTCGTGATTAAACCCGTACTTTGAATGGGTATAGCCGATATCGCGGATTATCCCACGAACCAATTCAGGAATATCGACATATGTTTTTGTTGTGATTTCGCCGCCCACGATAATCAGCCCTGCCGTCACAAAGGTTTCACATGCAACGCGGCCCATGGGATCGTGGGCCAAAACGGCGTCTAAGACGCCATCGGACACTTGGTCACAGACTTTGTCCGGGTGGCCTTCGGTAACAGATTCGGATGTAAAAACGAATGGATCTTTTCTCACTGAAATTCCTCCTTATATTTTTGTCAATAAAATGGTTGATGCCTGGTTATCGGGGTTTCTTTTTTTCTTTTTTCTTCCCGGATTTTTTCCCGGACTTGGGCGGCGGCGGGGGCTTGATGTGAATCAATCTATCGGCTTCCGCCAGGAGTTCGTTTACGGTTTGGCTCGAGGGACTTTCCGAATAGGTTCTTACCAGGGGTTCTGTCCCGCTGGGTCTCATGAGCACCCACGAATCATCTTCGAGTGTTATTTTAACGCCGTCCATGGAATTGATATTTCGAATGGGTTTTCCCGCCAAATCTTGCCCGATGTTGGTTGTAATCAGCTGCACCCATTCCGGCAAATCAATTTTTCTATCCAAGGGAAAATCAACCCGTTTAAAATGCGAGGCGCCAAACCGTTGATAAAGTTCATCCACCAAAACCGAAAGCGGCCGTTTTTTGAGAGACATGAGTTCCAAAATGAGGAGCGCGCACAAAATACCGTCTCTTTCGGGGAACCATATTCCGACCCCGTATCCGCCGGATTCCTCGCCTCCGAAGGCCACTTTTTCGTGGTGCATTTTTGCTGCGATGTTTTTGAAGCCGACGGCCACCTCTTCATAAGGGGCTTTAAATTCTTTGGCGATTCTTTGCGGGAGATACCCCATAGAGACCGTTTGGATAACCTTCCCTTTTAATTTTCTGTTTTCAAGAAGGTGAAGAAGAATGAGCGGCATGACGGTATGAGGAGGAAGGTAACGGCCTTTGTCATCCACGACGCCTATCCGGTCACAATCGCCATCGACGGCGAAGCCGGCGGCGGCTTTGGTCTCTTTGACGGTCTCAATGAGCGAATGAAGATTTTGCTCAATGGGTTCGGGATTAATCCCTCCGAAAAGGGGATCCGGATTTTTATTGATGATTTTAATCCTGTCTTGTTTGCCGATGAATTTTTCGAGGAGAATCCCCCCCGGGCTGTGCATGGCGTCAAACACAACGGGAGATTTAATTTTTTTGACGGCGTTCACGTTGACGACTTTTCGTAAGAATTTGAAATAGCGGTTTTCACAATCCGCTTTTTTAAAAAGGCCGCCTTTGCCAAGTTTGACCTCGTTAATTCCAATACGGTCTTCTATGGTTTTCGTGAAATTCACGTCAACGGAACCGCCTTGGGGGCCTTTGAGCTTAAAACCGTTAAATTGGGATGGATTATGGCTAGCCGTAATCATGAAACCCAGCGCCGCCTTCTTTTCTTTGACCGCGATGGAGAGAACCGGGGAGCCAATGGGTTCGGAGGCTATTTCAACTTTGAACCCATTTCCTAAAGCCACTTGTGCGGCCACTTCCGCAAATCGATTGGAAAAAAAGCGGCAATCATATCCGATAATGATGAGACGACTTTTAGAGGTTTTTCGAAGAACGTCACAGGTGGCTTGAACCGCATTTTTCAGATTTTGAAAAGTAAAACCGTCGCCGATAACCGCCCGCCAGCCATCTGTTCCAAATTTAATTTCTTGCAGCATTTAACACCTTGTAAAAGAATTGATAATTGATTTACTTCCTATGACATTTCCTTGGGATATCTGAACATTTTCCCCTATCCGGCAATGGCTCCCTATTATGCTTCCAATGATCTGGGTTTTTTCACAGATAGAAACCCCGTCGAAAATAACCGAATCCTGGATAAAAGACCCGGGCTTGATAACCACTTTGTGCCCGATGGAAACAGGGCCTTTAAATGAAACAGACGGGGAAATTGCGCAGTTTCTCCCAATAAGTGCACCCCTTTTACGCAAAAATGATTTTTCTGTCCAGTGATTTCTTTGATCCCACAAATCTCGATGGGCCTGAAGGTACGTTGCCGGGATTCCAATATCGTTCCAGTACTCTTTGGTCCTGAGTCCAAACAAGTTGAGGCGAGCCTTTAAAAACCGGGGAAACATCTCTTTCTCAATGGAAGATGGCCGCCCGGCTGGAATCATCTCGATTAATGCGGGCTCAAGGATATAGGCTCCGGCGTTAATCCATCGAGGACCCCTCGCATGTTTTGGTTTTTCAGTGAATTTTTTTATTTTTCCATTTCCCTCCGTGTCCACCAGGCCGAACCGGGAAGCGTCTTTCACCTGTGTGAGAGCAATGGTTCCGTGTGATTTTTTTTTCTCATGATGAGCGATAAATTTCCTGAAATCGATGTCGAATAAAATATCTCCATTTAAAATAATTACCGGATGGGGAGATTTTCTGCCGGCAGCGTCATAGGCAAACCGAATCGCCCCGCCGGTCCCCAACGGCGAGTTTTCTCTGGCGAAAGACATTTTGAGTTTGCGCCCCCACGCCGGAACGAGGGCTTTTTTAAACACAGGAGTTTGGCTGCCACAAGCAAAAATAATATGGCGCACCCCCGCCCGGTAAAGGCCTTCCAACTGATAAAAAATAAAGGGTTTATTAAGGATGGGGAGAAGCGCCTTGGGAGTTGATAATGTGAGAGGGCGCAGCCTTGTTCCCAAACCGCCCACGAGGATTATCGCATTCATAATTTTGGCCCCAATCCCTTCGGCATCTTATATCCGGCTTTCAAAAAAATGGATCGTTTGTTCGACCCCTGATTTAAGAGAGACTGTGGGCGCCCATCCGAGGATTTTTTTGGCTTTGCGGATGTCCAAAACCGATCTAGATAATTCACCGGCGCGAGCGGGTTTTCTAATGGCGGGTTTTTTAAAGTTCAGAATCGCCGACATCGTTTGAAACAACTTGTTGACGGATATTTCTTTTTGCGTTCCGATGTTCACAACTTGATTGTGAGCTCGATTTAAAGCCAGAACATTGGCATTGACCACATCCATCACGAAAACAAAATCACGGGTTTGTTTTCCATTGCCAAAAATAAACGGTTGCTTTTCTTGGAGGAGATGTTTTGAAAATATAGCCACCACGCCCGCTTCGCCGAACGGATCTTGGCGGGGACCGTAAACATTGGCATATCTGAAGATGGTGTATTTTAAACCGTGGTTTAATCCATATGTCTGAATGTATTTTTCGGCGGCCAATTTTGACACTCCATAAGGAGCGTGCGGTTCCGTGGGGGTGGTTTCCGGGGCCGGTTTGGCGCATTCCCCGTAAACGGTGCCGCCGGAAGACGAAAAAAGGAATTTTTTAACCTTGAA
>JAKLIS010000390.1 GCA_022709485.1 Elusimicrobiota bacterium
CGTCAAGGCCAGCGGCTTCCACAGGTCGGCGGATTCCGCCTGGCTTAAGGCCAAGGGAATCATCGCGCCGATGGTGGTAAGGGACGTCATAAAAATGGGGCGGGACCTTTCGAGTCCCGCTTTTAAAACAGAGCGGTAGAGCCCGCGTTTTTCCACAACTGAATTAATTCGATCAATTAATATCACCGCGTTGGACACCACGATTCCCCCCAGCATAAGGAGCCCGATATAAACCCCCATGTTTACAGCGGTATTGGAGAGCCAGAGCGTGGGCATCGATCCCGCTGTGGCCAGCGGTATGGTTAAAAGCATAAGAAGGGGCTGTGAGTAAGATTCAAAAAATATAGCTAGAACCATGTAGACAAGGGCGACCATAATGAGAAAGGCATAAGCAAATTCTTTTTCGCTTTTAACCATTTTTTTGTAATCGCCGCCGATTTCGTAGTGATACCCCACCGGAACGTTGAGGCCCACCAGATTTTTTTGAAGTTTTTCAACCGAAGCCGACAAAGACATCCGGCCCCGATTGGCGGAGGCGTGAATATATCTTTCTTTATTTTTCCGCCAGATTTCGCTCGGCGTGTCTTTGGCTTCAAATTGGCCCACTTGGCGAATGGAAATGACACTCCGTTCTCGTTCATGGGACACAAGGGTTAAATTTTCTATTTGTGCCATCGTCCGTCGGTCTTCTTCTGAAAGGCGCGCCACCGTTTCCACCTGCTCTCGGCCGGTATTAAAGTAAGTGGCCCTTAAACCCCGAACCATGGCGTGAAGATTGTCGGCAATCTCCCGGGAATTTAACCCCAGCAAAGACGCCCGCGAATTATCCACCCGAAAACTCATCTCCGGCCGGCCGGGCTTGTATCCGATCTTCACATCCAAAAGTCCCGGAACATTTTGCATTCGTTTGGCGACGTTGATGGCCAAGTCGCGAAGCGCGAGATAATCTTTTCCAAAAACGTCCACAATAAGTTCTTTGGAGCTTTGAGGTTCGGAGAAATAAATAAAGGCGCCAAATTCCCCGCCAACGGGTGTCAAGGGTTTCCGAAGAGCGTCAATGACGTCTTGAACCGTGCGGGTGCGCTCTCTCATGGGGACCAAGGTCACATAAATTTTAGAGCTCCAGCCTTCCACCCGAGCCGCCACGGTTTTCACCGAACTCTTAATTTCAGGGAGAGCGTTGATCTCCCGCTCGACGGCCGCCACCACTTTATCGGACACGTCCAATTTGGTCCCGGATGGAAGTTCGACAAAAATAATGAACTCTTTTTTTTCTGTTTCTCCCATAAATTCTTTTTCCAAGTGAAAAACGTATACGTAAACAGAAAACACCATGGAAAATAACACGCCGCCCATGACCCAAAATCGCCGCCGGACCGCCCAGCCGGCGCCCACCCGGATGAGAGGATTAAAAAGTCCCGACACCGCCAATCGCAAAAGAAAAATGGCGACCCCAATAAACCCGAAGGGATAAACAAACGAAGGCAAGGTTTTGTGGAAAGCCATGGCCATAAGCCCCGCCGCGCCAATCACCATCCAAGGAACAAACGCCCACATGAGAAAATTCTCAAAATGAGGCAGCCTTTCCATTTTTATCTGGGGAAGTCGCGCCATGAGGGCCCCGTATTTCTCTTCAATCCATTTTTCCCATTTGTATTGTTCTTCGTGGGCAAAGGCGCGCAAAGTGAGAAGCGGAACCACCGTCATAGAGACGGCCAATGACGCCATGAGGCTGGCCACCACCGTAAAAGCAACGTCGGCGAAAAGCCGGCGGACATCGGGGCTGATAAATACAATCGGCAGAAAAATTACAAACATCACAAGGGTCGAAGACGCCACGGCAAGGCCCATTTCTCCCGTG
>JAKLIS010000391.1 GCA_022709485.1 Elusimicrobiota bacterium
ATGAGAAAACGGCTCCCACCAAGATTGAAGCGCTTCTCAATGATGAGGATTTCAAAGGACAGATGGAAAACATCAACCTCACCGCGCTTATTCAATCCCATCCCAAAGTCATGGCGAAAATCCCTCAATCAATGCGCTCCAATCTGGAAAGAGGCAATCAAGATAAACCGGTGACCTTAGGAGAGGTTGCCGCGATTAAATCCCAAAACCAGGACGTTCAAAAATTTAAAGCCGCCGTTTATAACTTGGTGGCGCAGAATGGAATGGCCATTAGTTGTCCGCGTGGCCTCTTCTTTGCCGCGCCCTACTTGCTCGAGGAAAGCAAACGAAGAGGAGAAACCCTTGTCCCCTTGCATACCGAGCCGGTTGAGGCGGGCCATCGGTTTTTGCCGAGCCGGGAAGACCGCTTGACCGCCTGGAGCTTAAGAGAATTTTTCAATAGAAACGGCGAGGAATATCCCGGATTTCTGATTATGACGGATAAAGCGGGTTCTCAATTTGTTTTCTTTGACATGGGGCGGACCATTTTGAAAGTGAACGCCGATTTGGAGGCGCCAGAAAAGCTGCGGCAGGGCCATATTCCCTATCAAAATGCCATGAGCGTTTTGGCCCAGGCGGTTCCGGGGAAGCGCGATCTGGGGCTATTGGGATTATTTCCGAAATGGCTTTTGGCACTTTTCCCAGCGCGGCTAAAGCCGGTTTTGGCGCCCGGAGCGGATGATTTGTTCTTTGGCGGTGAGGGCGCGCACCCGGATCGCGTGCGTGAACTCACCGATGCCATGCAAGGATTCTTGCGGAACATGGATAATCGGGGCTTGAGCTTCGCGGAATCCCAGGCGGCCTTTCACATGGCTGGATTTTACGCTTTGGATATTTTCAAAGATGCCCAGATTAATTCGTATGTTACCCAGTTTTCACCTGCGGCCATCGGAATTGAAAAATTGATTAAGCAGCTGGGCGATCAAATGCGCCGGACTCAAGGGGCCATGAAATTCGCGGGGAATATGGCCGTAGTTCATGACACCGTCCGGCATTATATGCGCGTGGCGGCGATGCCCGCGGAAGCCAACTGGGTGATGGGAAAATCCAACGAGGCGTTGGACATCCGGTTCTTTGATTCCAAGTTCGCCGCTCGTATGGCGAAAGAAAAAAGACGCCTTATTAAAGGCCGTGATTCCGTTGAAGATTTGCAGCACCCGCTTTTTGCGTTGGCGGGTTTTGGGAAATCCGATTTCATTGGCCGTCTCAATGAGGCCTTAAAGGGACTTGGGTTCGCAACATCGGAAGGTGTGGCGGAGGTCTTAAAAGGAAAGGAGTTTAAAGGTAAAGAGGAAAGAGACGTGGCGGCGGGCGCTGCCCTCAAATTATTTGCGCCCGGTTTACTGCGGGCCATTGTTGAAAAAGGGCCAGTTCAAATTTCTGAAAATGATATTTTGAGGATTTTGAAAAATCTCACTATCGATATTGATAGCGCCTCGCCCACCCCGTTGCGGGTTCATGAACCCGGGGAATTTTTCAAGAGTAAGGGCAAAATCGTGGTGCGAATCAATCCCAATTTGAACGAAGATGAAGCCTTCCGTGAATCCGTGGTGGTGTTGACCCATGAGTTGGCGCACGTGGTGGAAGACCTGGCGGTGGGCCGGTTTGAAATTCCGGGGCTTGGGATTCCCACGGTTTATTCCGAAGCGTGGGCGCAATTTGCGGCGGCGCGGGCGCTCCGGAAACGGAGAATTCACGTCGCGGTCGCCTCGAACGCCGGAACGCCCGGATTTTCCCGCGTGATCGACGACGTCGACCTGCTGCTCTGCGACCTGAAGTGCGTCTCTCCCGACCGCCACCGGACGTGGACCGGCGCGGACA
>JAKLIS010000392.1 GCA_022709485.1 Elusimicrobiota bacterium
CCCGCTTTCGCGGGGGCGACGAAGGATACAAATATAACAACAAAAAGAAGATGACAATTCCCTCGGCTGTTTCATTTTGCTAAATAAGAACCATGTGCGGGATTTGCGGGCAATTAACCTGGGCCGGGACAAAAGAACCCAACATCGATTTATTGAAGGCGATGAATGGGTCTATCCGGCACCGGGGTCCGGATGACGACGGATTTTATACCGATATTTTTCAATCTCCCTCTCCGGCCGCTTCGGGATCCTTGGGCCTCGCCATGCGCCGCCTTTCCATTATTGACCTGTCCACCGGGAAGCAACCCATCTCAAATGAGACAAACGACGTGGTGGTTGTTTACAACGGTGAGACGTACAATTTCCAAGACCTTCGTTCTGAGCTTTTGGCCCTAGGGCATCAATTTCGAACCAAAACAGACACGGAGGTGATTGTCCACGGGTACGAAGCCTGGGGAGATGCCGTGGCGGCCAAAATGAACGGGATGTTCGCTTTTGCCATCTGGGATAAAAAAAAGACCCGCCTTGTCTTGGCGCGGGACCGCATGGGCATAAAACCCCTTTATTACGCCAGAGAGCGCAATAAACTGACCTTCGCCTCCGAAATCAAAGCCATTTTGCAAGACCCCACAATTTCCAGGTCGATTGATGCCGGGGCGTTGGATGACTATTTATCGCAGCGCTGCGTGCCAACCCCCCTCTCCATTTATAAATCCATTCGAAAGCTCGAGCCCGGAATGCTTCTTATTTGGGAAAAAGGCGAAGTGAATCTTCGGAAATACTGGGATTTTTCTCCCCCTCCCGCGGAAGACAAGGGTTTGCCCTATTATTTGGAAAAACTTGACGCGCTATTGGAAGACGCCGTCAAACGCCAACTGGTGAGCGATGTCCCCCTGGGAACATTCCTTTCCGGCGGACTCGATTCTCCCGCCATTTCTTTTTTCGCCAAAAAACACAAACCCGATTTGATGACGTTCAATATTTATTTTCCGGACAAATCTTATTCGGAAAGAAAAGAGGCCACCGCCGTGGCCAAGTTTTTGGGAACCCATCATTTGGAAAAAGAAGTGACCCCCAACATCGTGGAAATTATCCCCGATTTGGTGGAGGCTTTTGACGAGCCTTTCGGAGACGATTCCATGATCCCCACTTATTTCCTCACCAAGATGGCCCGGGAGAAGATGACGGTGGCCTTGTCGGGCGATGGAGGAGATGAATTATTTGGAGGCTATCCCACGTACGTGGCCGACGCTCTCGCCAAGGTTTATCGAGGCATTCCGGACTTCATCCGGCAATGGGGGATCGAACCATTGGTTTTCAACCTGCCGGTTTCTCATAATCGCATCAGCTTCGATTATAAAGCCAAGGCGTTTGTGACGTCGGCTCAGCGCCCGTCTCCTTTGGAGCATTTTGGATGGACGGAGGTTTTTAATTCCGATGTTAAAAAGAACCTCTATTCGACCCTATTTAAAGATGAAGTGTCTGGTCGTCCTCTGGCCCCTAATTTTCAAAGGGCTTTCAGCGAAGCCGGATCTCGCGAAGGTCTTGAAAAATTTCTTTACGTTGATCAGAAGACGCATCTTTTGGATGAATTTCTTGTGAAGGTGGACCGCATGAGCATGTGGCATTCTCTCGAAGTCCGGCCGCCCTTTTTAGACCACCGGATTGTTGAATTTGCGGCTCAAATTCCCATGCGTTATAAAATTCAGGGATTAAACACGAAAGTGCTCATACGGAAGCTCATGAAAGGCCGGCTCCCCAACAACATCGTCCGGGGTGAAAAGAAAGGGTTTTCCCCGCCGATGGCCCGGTGGCTGGCATCGGACTTATTGGATTATGTGAAAAAGAAGTTTTCAC
>JAKLIS010000393.1 GCA_022709485.1 Elusimicrobiota bacterium
AGAATTATGCAGCACGAATTCTTTAGCGGGATTTCTATTCACCCCTTGACGGGGGACTCCTAATGGGTGACCCCTTCCCCGTCACACCACTGTCAAATACCTTTTACATTCGCGCAATGGATATGGGGGCCCCACCTGGATTACAATTCTCTCGTCCAACGAAAAAATCAATGAAAGGAGAATGAGAAAATGAGTGAAACAAATACCAACGGGAGCTATTTTCTGGCTCTCTTTTTTGTCTTGGGAATGTCCGGTCTTGGGGCCACAGCTCAAGCCGAAACGGACCTAAAATTTTCAGATTACATTAAACAAATCAAAGTGGGCGGCGACTTTCGCATCCGTTATGGCGACGAGCACTATAAAAAGGGAACCGCGGCCGATAGGAGCCGGTTTAGCACGCGGCTCAGGCTGAACGCCGACTTCCAGCTTCCGAACAACGTGGCCATTAAAACAGCTTTGGCGTCGGGGACGGGGGATCAAACCTCCACCAATCAAACCATGACAGGGATGTCTTCACAAAAGCAAATTTGGGTCGATAAAGCGTATATTGATTGGACTCCAACTGACTATTTAAATATGAGAGCCGGCAGAATGGCGCTTCCGCTTTGGACGGTATACACCACGGACGCCGTTTGGGATTCGGATGTGAATCCCGAAGGGTTCAGTCAAGGTTTTAATTATTTGGTGGGCGGTCGAGTGAACTTGTTCTTGAACGCCCTACAGATGGTAACTGTTGAGAGAAGCGGGGATACTCGAGACGGGTATATGTTTGCCGAACAAATTGGATCAGAATTTCGGCTACCTCTCGAGAGCCGGTTAAAACTCGCCTACACCTATTATGATTGGAAAAACACGGCGGAGTCCAACTTTGGGCAAAATAAAATTCAGGAAGGAAACCGCCGGCAAACCGTTGGAACCAGCGCCAATACCTTGGTCAACCCCTTCGGAGTCAATGAGGTTTCCGCAGAGCTTGCAAGTTGGGTGGGCGCGGTTCCATTTTCCCTTCAGGGAACCTTTCTCAAAAACGCTCGTGTTAAAGGAGAGTATGCAGAAAAAGAAGACACCGGGTATCAAACAGGGTTGATTGTGGGAAAAGCCAAAGACGCCCAAAGCTGGGAGCTGGCTTACTTTTATAAATACGTTCAAACAGATGCCACCGTGGCCGACATATCCGCTTCGGATTTTGGCGGAGGGGGAATTAATCGCATGGGACACATTATGTGGGCGGCTTATAGCCCCACGGAATGGTTAAACCTCAAAACCAAGTATTTCATAACCAAGAATATTGAGAAAAATATCGCGGGAGCCACAGGAGACATTAATCGGATTCAGGTTGACGCTCAGGTGAAGTTCTAATGACAAAAAATGAAAATGAAGAGGTGAAAAACATGAAAACTTTAAGGTTAACAAGTTTGATGGCGGCATTCGTCATCGGATTGGGGGTCGCGCCCCGCGCGGCGGCCGAAACAACCCTTGTCGGAGCGGGAGCCACTTTTCCTTATCCCATTTACAGCAAATGGTTCGATGAATACCACAAAATTCATCCCGATATTAAAATCAACTATCAGTCCATTGGTTCAGGCGGCGGGGTAAAACAATTCACTGCCAAAACAGTGGATTTTGGCGCCACGGACGGGCCGATGACGGACAAAGAAATGTTCGCGGTGGATGGAAAAGCGCTTCACATCCCCACTGTCTTGGGGGCAGTTGTTCCCACCTTTAATTTGCCGGGGGTGGTCAATCTCACATTTGACGGCGCCTTGTTAGCGGATATTTTCTTGGGAAAGATAAAAAGCTGGGATGATCCCGCCCTTCACCCCCTAAATCCCA
>JAKLIS010000394.1 GCA_022709485.1 Elusimicrobiota bacterium
AATACGTGTCCCAATCGACCACGTCAAAGCCCTGCTTCCGTAAAAATTTTGTGACATAAAAAGCGATTTTGCCTTTCCCAGAGGCGTTCCAAACCTTCACCGTAATAATATCCATTTGGGGAACAATCACTTCAAAAAGTTCTTTTTGAAGCGCTTGCCCAAGCACCACATGTTCCACCAAATTTTCCAACGCCTCTTTTTTAAGATACCAGTAAAGACCCCTCGGTTGGCCTGGAACGATGTAAAAATCGAGGTTTTGAGAACGAATTTTCCGCCCGGCTACGGCCAGATATACCATATCCCAAAAGGAAAAATTGGTATGAACGCTTGAAAGAATCGCCTTTGTTACCTTCGGCAAACGAAAAACCATGGAAGGGTTCACCAACCGTTTGGCCAAGTTTCGCAGAAACTCCTGTTGGCGCATGATTCGGCCCCGGTCTCCCGTATGGCCGCGGAAACGCACGTAATGGAGCGCCTCCATCCCTTTTAGTAAATACCGGCCAGGCTCCTTATGAAAGTGGTAATTGCCCGCGAAGTCGTCATAATGCATGGGCTGTTGGATGTGGACCCAAACGCCTCCCAAAATATCCACAATCCGGCTGAAAGCGGAAAAATCCAACCTCACAAAATTCACCAATGAAACCTTCGCCTGAGAATTGGAAAGAATAAAGGACACGCCGTCAACCACTTGCCGCGCGGCCACATCGGGATCTTTTGTTTTCCGATAATGAAACCCATAGATTTCATTAACCCGATGGAACCGGTAGCCGGGCAAAAAGACCCGCGTGTCTCGCGGTATCGAAACGAGGCTCAAATTCCCCCTCACGGGATCAAGAACCGAAACCATCAGGGTGTCGGTGTGCTGTGACGCATCGGCGGCGTCCACCCCAAACAGAACAAACGAAATGCGTCCCCCCTCCAAAATTTGAGCGGCCACCGGAGACCGCGAGGCTCCAAATGAAAAAAGCCCAATCAATACGACGAAAATAATCGCCACAACACGTTGGGCCAAGACATGTTTTGACGGATTTAATCTCACAGTCGCCCCTGCAGGGATAAAACCGCTTCATTCCAAAGCGTCAACGTCATCGGATGAAGAAGTTTTCCCTGACAAACGACATAAGAAATCTTTAGCGCGACAGCGGAGAGAAAACCGGCATTGAGATTTTTCTTGGCCAATCGGCGAATGTCTTGGGCGCCTTTAAATTGACGGTCAGGGGAGGCGATGTCGGCCACATAAAGGATTTTTTCAGGAAGACTCATTCCGGGGCTTCCCAGCGTGTGATGAGCGATGGCCGCCAAAGTAACCCTGTTGGTTACCCACCCTTGCTTTTTTAAATCAAAAGCCCCCGCGTAAGCATGCAGCAAATCCGGGGCATTTTTAAGGACGAAGGGGAGATCGGGTAGACGGACTTTATTTTTTCGGACATATTGGCGGAGTTTTTTATGGCTCCATTCCTTGGCCCAATCATGAAAGAGGCCCGCTTGATACGCCTGTTCGGGATCCCACCCGCCTTTTTTTCCCAACTCAGCGGCATACCGAGCCACGGAAAGAGAATGTTGATAAAGCGGTCTGGAAAGGGCTTTTTTCAAAGCGCGAATACGCGAATCATTGTCCATCATCGCGGTAAAGTCCCATTTTGAGAATGTATTCGGCCACGGGTTCAGGAAGAACCTGAACATGGAGCATCCCATCATGCAAGGTCTGGCGGACTTCGCGAGAAGAATAGTTCGGAAATTTTCCCTTCAGGCGAAATACGCGATCTTGCCAGTCTTTCCTAATAAAAACTTTCTCTGATCCGGGCCGAACGCCAACG
>JAKLIS010000395.1 GCA_022709485.1 Elusimicrobiota bacterium
TTCGATCAGCGCGTCAACGGCTTCTTGAAGAAGACGTTTTTCGTTGTGAATCATGACTTCCGGGGCGCGGAGGGATTCAATGTGTTTTAACCGGTTATTCCGATTAATAATGCGGCGATACAAATCGTTCAAGTCACTGGTGGCAAAACGGCCGCCTTCCAATGGAACGAGAGGTCGGAGATCGGGAGGAATCACGGGAAGCACTCTTAAAACCATCCATTCAGGGCGGCTCTTTGAATTCCGGAACCCCTCAACAATTCGGAGCCTCTTGATGAGCTTATTGCGTTCAGTTTCCGATTCAATGTCGTTAAATCTCTGCCGAATGTGCTTAATTTCCTCATCGGGGGTGATTCGCTCCATGAGTTTTTGGACCGCCTCGGCGCCAATGCCGGCTTTCAATTTGTCGCCGAATTCTTGCCGGCCGCGGTGATATTCTTCGTCGGTTAAAAGTGTTTTGGCGGAAAACTTAACTTTTCCTTCTTCATCTTTTAGATCTTCATAGACGACATATCGGGCGTAATAAATGATTTTTTCAAGATCGGTGAGGCGCATCCCAAGAAGCGTCCCGATTCTGGAGGGAGCTTTTCTTAGATACCAAATGTGAACAACGGGAACGGCCAGCTCAATTGAACCCATTCTTTCCCGGCGAACGCGGGATTCCGTCACTTCAACGCCGCAGCGATCGCAAACCGTCCCCTTGTATTTGATGTATTTATATTTTCCACAGGCGCATTCCCAATCCCGAACCGGCCCGAAAATACGCTCGCAGAAAAGGCCGTCTCGCTCCGGTTTAAATGTCCGGTAATTAATTGTTTCAGGTTTTCGGACTTCGCCATGCGACCACGACCGCATCTCATCGGGGCTCGCCACTGAAAGACGTATGGCATCAAAATCCCCAAAATTAATCGGCGGAAGGCCTTTTTTCTTTCCACCTTTAAAATCTTTTTTCCTATCGACTGTTAAAATATCCATCTAACCTTCCTCCCTCTTACTCTTTCTGAGCGGAACCAACGGAACTTTCCTTAGCTGCCGGTTCGCCCGCCGTTTCTTCCTGCTCAGTCACTTCAGAGGCTTGAGTTGATGCCCCGTCTTTTTGCCGAATGAGTTCAACATTGACGCCCAAGGATTGCAATTCCCTAACGAGCACTTTAAAGCTCTCGGGGATACCTGGCTCAGTAATGGCCTCGCCACGAATGATGGCTTCATACATTTTGGTCCGTCCGTTGGCGTCATCGGACTTGACGGTAAGAAATTCCTGCAATATGTGGGCCGCGCCGTATCCTTCAATGGCCCACACTTCCATCTCTCCGAATCTTTGTCCGCCGAATTGCGCTTTTCCACCCAGGGGCTGGCGAGTAATAAGCGAGTACGGCCCCGTGGATCGGGCATGGATTTTGTCTTCAACCATATGGGCGAGTTTCACAATATACATCACGCCCACGGTCACTTTTTCTCCAAAAGGTTCTCCAGTTCGACCATCGTAAAGAATCGTCTGGCAATAGTCTGTTGGAAGAAAATCTTCACGAACGCCCTGGCTTCGAAGTTTTTCTTTGGCTTGCTGAATGGATTCAATCACCTGGCTTTCTTTGGCTCCGTCGAACACGGGAGTCTGCATTTGAACATCCAAAATATTCGCGGCCCAACCCAACATGATTTCAAGAAGCTGTCCGACATTCATACGAGAGGGAACGCCCAGCGGCGAAAGAACCACGTCGACGGGAGTTCCATCGGGAAGATGAGGCATATCTTCCGGAGCCATGATTTTAGCCACGATTCCTTTGTTTCCGTGGCGGCCGGCCAATTTAT
>JAKLIS010000396.1 GCA_022709485.1 Elusimicrobiota bacterium
CAACGATCTGCCGCACACCGACTGCTGTCCGGGTTTCGGTTCAGTAGCCAAATATGTCGCCACCTCGATTCGCGAGGCCGGGTACGATGTGGCATCGATGGCGCGGACATCGACCAAGATTTTCGTCCTCGAAGTCATGGGCCGCCACGCCGGCTGGGTGGCGCTATATACCGGGATCGGCGCTTCGGCAGACTGGATATTGGTCCCGGAAGTAAAACCTGATTTACAGAAGATGTGCGCGCACCTGAAAAAGGTTTACGACAGGCGGCAGACCGCGCTGGTAGTGGCCTCAGAAGGAATCCACCTTCCGAGCCACGACGAAGCCAAAGAAGAAAAAGACGAGTTCGGCCATATGCTTTTGAAAAATCGAGGCGTGGGGACGGAACTCGCGGAAATAATTGAGAAAGAAACCGGGAAAGAAACCCGCGCCGCCGTCATCGGCCATATTCAAAGAGGCGGCTCGCCGTCTTTGTTTGACCGGGTGTTGGGCCTTCGCGTTGGAGCCCGGGCCGCGGAACTCGTCGCCAAAGGCGATTGGGGGAAAATGGTCGCTTTGCGGGGCAATGAAGTGATCCCTGTTCCTTTGACGGAAGCCACCGCGAAACTCAAAACCGTTCCAAAAGATTGGATGGATTTCGCCGGCATTTTCTGGAAATAAAATAAAAGTTTAACAACAAAAAAAAGAGGCCCGGTCTTTTCAAGACCGGGCCCTTTTTTTTATTCAATATAATGCTCATAAAAGAATAAATCAAAAGGGAGGGCTCCTTGACAGAAAATTTGCAGACTCACGTGATGGAATATCGAGTTACCTACGCGGACACGGACAAAATGGGCGTCGTCTATTACGCGAACTATCTGGTTTTATTTGAAAAAGGACGCACAGAAATGATGCGGAATATGGGACTCCGATATAAAGACATGGAAGACGTGGACAAAGTCTATCTTCCCGTCTCGGAGGCGACCATCAAATTTATTTCACCGGCCCATTACGACGACCTTCTCAAGATCAAAACCACCATTCAGAAATTGGGATCGGCCAGCATCAATTTTGAGTACACGGTGTCCCATCCCGAGACCGGAAAGACCATCGTTGAAGGGATGACGCGCCACCCGTTTGTTGATAAATCCTGGAAGCCTGTGAGAATTCCCGATTGGATTAAAAAAAGGCTGGGGTGTAAAATTTAGAGTCTCATGGGAAAAAAAGAGCCGGCCAAGGCCCCTCCAAAATCCGCCTTAAGCGCCTGGGATCACGCCTATGCCCTTTTGGCCATCCTCCCCATTTTCCTCTTTCCCATTTTCCCTGATGAAAAACTGGTGCGATTTAAGCTCCAGATTCTTGAATGGGGGATATTCTCTCTGTTACTGTTTACGGGCTTAAGATTTTTCTGGGATCGGGAGGCAATGAAGTCATGTCTCTCTATAAAAAAAGACCCCCACCGGCTTTGGTTGTTTGGGGCGGTTTTTTTATGGTTTGGGATTCATCTGATTCTTTTGGGTTTGGCATCCGAAAAATCTTTAGCGAACGGAGAATTTCGTCGGGTGGCATTGGCGTTTGGCGCCTTTGCCGCTTTCTCTTTTTTTCCGTTAAAGGAATATTGGAAAAAGATCTTCTTGAGCGCATGGGCGCTTTCCGCCGGCCTCATAGCAATTTACGGCCTTCTGCAAATTTCCGGTGGAATAGGGCCGATTCTTGTTCCTCAGATGGACCGTTCGATGTCGACTTTTGGAAATCCCATCTTTTTTGCCGCGTTCCTAAGTGCGTCTTTCTTCGTGTCCTTGGCGGCTTGGAGCCTCATTAAGAAC
>JAKLIS010000397.1 GCA_022709485.1 Elusimicrobiota bacterium
TGACGACGACGGTCGAAGCCACGGCATCAATCGCAGGTGCGGCCGTGACGGAAGTCGGCATCGCAGGCTTCGTTGAAGCGACAAGATCACCGGATACCGCGCCCGTGCCGCCGCCCACCGATGATCTTCGGATTGGGGGTCAGCCAAAGACACCAGGGCGCTCAAACTGGGGCGCCTCATTTCCGATAGGGGCCGGAAATCTTCCGTTTTAAGAAACCAGCCAACGGCGTAAGGGCCGTGCTCATCAAAATCGGTCGTCACACTCTGGATGATTCCACCGTCGTCAACGGTGACTTGCATGCCACCTTCCCCCTTATTCTCCGCAATCACAACGGTGCGATCGTCCGCCCGATACAACGCTTCCCCCATCGCCCTAACGTTGGAGAGAACATCTCCATACACCATGAGGGCATTTTCAAAGCCGCGTTTGTGAGCGGCTTCCAAACCCGCCGTAAGACCTCCACTGGCGCTTCCCGCATTCGACTCGACTATCTCCACTTCAAGATCGCGGTATCCCATTAACAATCGCCGCCGGACATCTGGAGGAGTCGGAGTGCTCACCGTTACAATCACACGCCGAATACCGAGCAGGTGCAAACAGCGCAAATTTCGGGAATACATCGAGAGACCCTCAATATTTAATGTCGGTTTGTGTCCTCTTCCCAGTCGCTTCCCTTCTCCTCCGGCCGGGATTATTCCGACGGTTTTTTCAAGTCGGAGCCGCACCTCCGACAGTTCCAATAATTTCGTGTCAACTGGAATTGAATTGGATTTCGGAAAATCACGTGAAAAATAACAGGCTGAAGTTAAATTACCGATGAAATGAGGAAGTGAACCGACGATCAACCCGGGCCAGAAATCAAAAAGGAGAGAAATGAGACTGAATGAGGCAAGAAGATTGGCGTTAAAGAAAGCCATCCAAAACCGGCTGGGCGGCCCCCGGGGAGCCCAGGGAGAAATAATCTCCCACCCCTGACCATTTTCTTTTGAAACATAAACCCCAAATAGATGAATGATGAGATTGAGCCCCAACCAGATAAAAAGAACCGCATCAACTCTGTTTGACAAAAAAGGCAAAGACCGGGTAATTAATGTTTCACCCAAGGCCAAAAAACCAAACTGAAATAGGGCTTGAATGGTTGTTTTTGGAGGACTCAATCTAAAAAGTTTTAACACCCCCGCCCACACCCCGGGGCTAGATCTCCAATTCTTAATGACCCTATCGGAAAGGTTTTCTTTCCTGTTTTGGGCGGCAGCTATATGGGGCGCGATATGAGCCAGATTTTTCTCAAAACTTTCGCCTTCCCCTTCGCCCTCGCCTGCGCCCTCGCCGCCTCCCAAACTAAGGGGGGCCTCGCCCAAAATGGTGAGGGCTTCATCGATGACAGCCAATTGTTCCGGGGTTAAGGAAGGCTCTAGGGCCAAACTTTCACAAGAGCTCACCAAGTAACTGTGCCAATCGCCAAAAGCGGGAACGCCAGCGAAATAAATCCCCGGGTCTAAAATATCCGTCGCTCGAGTAACTATTGTTTCAACTCCCAAACCCAAATAAGTGGCGGTTGTCTCTACGCCAGGAGAGCCGTCACCAAAGCTGACGGTGTGCCGGTTGGGATCGACTAAAAGCGTTTTGTTCTCAAATTTAACGGTTGAGAACTGCCTGTTTGGGTATTGGAACAATAACATCAGTATCAGAGGCGCAAATAATGTGGTGCTTAAAGGGAATTATCTTAATAATAACATCAGTAGCGCAACTGGATTACAC
>JAKLIS010000398.1 GCA_022709485.1 Elusimicrobiota bacterium
AAGATTTCTTAATTTTCTTTTTTCTCCGCTTTTGTTTCTCCATCGGCTGTGGATAACGGTCCCGGCCAACAGTCCAACCAAAACCAAAGACATCATTAGTCCTATTCCTGGAATTGCCGTATTGGCAATGTGTTCCGCGGAGGCAACTCCGAGAGCGGCGGCGTTCCCCAGGCCCGTTGTGGCGGCTTGAGATATTGAAGGTCCCACCAAAACCCCTAGAATGGCAAGCAAAAAGATCCCGAAAAACTTGCCATTCTTCGCATTCAAGGAAATTCCCTGATCGAGCATGGCCGATGTTTCGCGGACTGTTAATTCCGTCATTCGTAATTTCTGAGCAGGGCTCATTTGATTTAGGTGGGCATAGGCGGAATTGTATGCGCTTTCAATTTTTCCTAGCCCGGTGCGGCTTCTAACTTTTTCAAATTTTTCTATTTCTTTTTCATATTGATCCAGTAGAAAATCAATTTCATTTTTCTTTTTGAGTTTTCGGTGGACAAAAATAGAGGTAATAACACCCAATAAAAACCCGAATAATCCCGCAATAGCGGCGGAAATTTTCCAATCGAATCCGTTCTTCTCAACATTTTTTTCCTCAGATAGGGCGCCTTTCTTAGCCAATCCCGCATCCGAAGGAGCGGGTCGTTCCGTCAAATTGCGGGTGGGGGGGGCATTTTTTTCACCCCAGATACCAAGATTAAAATCTTGTTTGGGCTCAAATTCAGATCTATTCCATTTTCTTTCATCAGATAGTCTTGATGGGAATTCATAGGAAGGTAAATAATCCGTTTTGGCATCTGTTTTTAGTTTCCTTTCCACATTTAGACCTCGAGTTATGTTGCCCAAGCCGTCATCGGTTTCAAATGTTCCGATTCCCCGGTCTGCTTTTAAACCGTAGGAATCATTGGGATGTTTAAAATATGACCGGCTCCATGATTGGTCTTTATCAGATTTCTCTGAAGTACCCGTTGTCTGCGAGGCCACCGTTTCATTGGCTTTTGGGGGTTTGGCGGACTGGGGGGATTGCGCCCAGGAGAAAGCGGGAAGGGAAAACAAGACCAAAAGGGTAATTCCTAAAACTTCTCTCCCTCTTGAGCGAACGGAAGTTGAATTGATCAAAAGATGGACAATCGGATACACGATCATGCCAACAAAAATCATGGAGGGAAGCATTACACCAACATCAAAGAAAAGGATACCGGCGACGCTGCCGGCGGTCAGACCCGTATAAACAATGGAACGGATCGTGTGGTCTTTGTTGAAGAAGATGGTCATCAACACCTGCTTGCTGCCATTAATAAATGTAAGGATGGTGCGGTCGGCCAGGGCTTTGAATGCGTGCGGAAAGGTCTTGGGGGAAATTCTTTGGCCTTGTGGGCCTGCGTCGGAATGCGTTCGCAGCGCGCGGGCGACGACGGCACCGCCCCTTCCAGCTGCCGCTGTGGGAGAAACGGGTTGTGGAGCGGTGAAAAGTTTTTCGCCTTTAAAAAGGGTTTCCAGGGGGGATTTTTCTTTCGAGAATACGCTTAGGTAAGCGCTTCCCTCTTTGGTTTCGACTTTTGAAATGGTGGGCGATACGGTGATGACGCCAGCCCCCGCCTTGTTTAACAATCCCGTCATGCCGGGGGTGTGGAACCCGCCTGTGACCAGTAAGGCCACCTGGGCTTTATTTGTCTTGGCGGCCTTCAAAAGGTTGGCTGTCATTTCCTTATCGCGTTTCTCAGCGGCCACGTAAAAGGCCGTAAAAGGAAGAAGA
>JAKLIS010000399.1 GCA_022709485.1 Elusimicrobiota bacterium
CGTCTAAGATGAGAAGATAGGCGTCCATAAGTTTGGCATGGGCGCGGCCAAACACCCGGAGGGCCTTGTTATGAGTGGAAAGCATGTCGTCTCGCGTGCGCGAGAGGGCGTACCGGAAGCGGGCCACTTCGTTTTTCAAACGGTCTTTGGGCACCTCCCAGCGGGGAATAGCCACTTCCTCGTCTTCTAAAACGAAGGCGGGGCCGATGGCGATCCCGTCGGAAGCGGCAACGCCGTGCAAGCGAATGGTTTTATTTCTTTGGGTCATTTAAGCCACAACTTCCTCATCATCGAATTTGCGATTAAATAAGTCTTCAATCGCATGGATCAAATCATTCTCGTCGGGGCCGTTGGCAATAATTCTTAAGGGGGTTCCATACCCCGCCGCCAACATGAGTAGCCCCATAATGGATTTACCGTCAATTTCCTGATTTCCCTTTAAAACCTTCACATCGGACTGATATCGCCCGGTGGTCTTTACAAAAAGAGAAGCCGGACGAGCGTGAAGCCCGAGCCGGTTACTGACGACGAATTCTTTTTCAATCATTAAAATTGATGTCCTTTTAGCTTACTTAATCCCGACACGGGGATTAGAGCAAACGGAAATTGTTTTCTTGGCGTCTTCGGAAACTTTTTTGGATAGTTCTTCCAAGGGCATCCGATTTCGGTTGGACAAAGCTGAAAGAACCATGGGAAGGTTAACGCCCGTCACCAAACAAATATGAAAGTCAGACATTAAAGGAAGCGTTGTGTTATAAGACGTTCCTCCATAGGCGTCAATGAGAACCAATACCCCTTGGCCTTGATCAAGGACATGAAGGGCTTCCCTCACTTTTTGGCGAAGGACCGGAAAATCAAACCGCCTGGAAAGGTTTAACGCCATCACCTTTTCAGAGTCATTCATAATGCCACAGGCGGTTTTTTGGAGATCTTCGCCAAATTGCCCGTGGGTTAAGACAAGAATTCCAATCATAACAATACCCCTATACCCCCAAGTCCCGATGCACAATTCTGGTCGGAAATTTCTTGAGAGAAAGATAATTTTTTATGTATTCCGCTATGGCCACGCTTCGATGCCGCCCCCCTGTGCACCCGACAGCGATTGTGAGATAGCTTTTTCCCTCTCTCGCGTATTGAGGCACCGTTAAATCCAGCATGGCTGACACTGCCGCCATGAATTTTTTTGTCATGTTTTGACGAAACACAAATTTTGAAACACGTCCGTGAAGGCCGGTTAATTTCCGAAGGCTGGGGATATAGTTTGGGTTGGGCAAGAACCTCACATCCAGCACGATATCGGCATCCATCGGAAGACCGTAGCGATATCCAAAAGAAGACACCATGATAGCCATCTTTCGGGATTTTTGAAGCCGGATGGCGCGGCTTAAGATGTTTTTAAGTTCATTCGGGTTCAAATGGGTTGTATCAACAATGCGGTCCGCCACCTCGCGAATGACTTGCATCCGTTTTTTTTCTTCCCGAATTCCTTCTTTGACGGACTTTCCCAAAGGATGCCGACGCCGCGTTTCTGAAAAACGCCGGGCCACTGTTTCGTCCGAAGCCTCTAAATAAAGAATTTGATATGTGATTCCCCTGCGGGAAAGATCTTGAAGGGATTTATTGAATTCGTCAAATAAGCCCCCCATCCGCACGTCCACCCCCACCGCGATTTCTTTGTGGGGGGTCCCGGATTCATGAAAAAGATCAACCAGGCGCGGAAGAAGCTGAAGAGGAAGGTTATCGATGC
>JAKLIS010000004.1 GCA_022709485.1 Elusimicrobiota bacterium
CCTACCGGCCGCCAGCTCCTTTTGACTTCTCTCAACAACCCCGATTGGCCGGCTCGGGCGATGACATTTTGGTTTCTCGGCCGTTATGGCGAACAGGAAGATTATTCGCTCATGGTGAACCGTCTTCCGTATGAAACGAATACGTTTGTTAAAGGCGAGATTGCCCTGAGCGCGCTCCGGTTAAAACCATTACAAGAATAAAAGAGAGAGCCAATGAAAAATAATTCAAAAAATTTGCATCATTTTTTTTGGCTCCCTTTCTCTTATCATCCTTAGTTTGGGGCGGACTCACCGAGGGTAAATATGAGCTGCAGACTCCCGGCGGAGCGCGAATGGGAGAAATGGCGGTGACCGTCATGCCAACCACCTATCAAAACGCGAAAGCGAAAAAAATGGTGATCACAACCGTGCTTGATGGTTCAAACAACCTAGGGGAGGACGAAGAAGCCATTTGGGATGACAAAGGCCTGGCCTATTTCAAGCGCCAAACCCGCGAAGAAGGATTAAACACATTCATCGAAGGAGTCCGGGAGGCGGACAGGATAACGGTTCAGAAAAAAGTCAATGAACAAAAGTTCTCCTACGGAATTCCTCTGGAAGGATTGGAGATCAGTGAATATGAAATGGACTTGCCGGATTCGCCATTTTTCAAGATGGGAATTTCAGATAGAAAAATGATGAACGTTTTCTCTGTTGATGAAATGGCGGTGGTCCCCGCCGTCCGGGTGATTGCCGAAACAAAAGAAACGGATTTCAAAGGGAAGCGCCTCGACATTTTTGTGGTCAATACAAGCATCGGCCAAAGAGTCATTCATTCTTGGTTTGATGTGAAAAGACACCGGCTTATTTATGAAAGGCAGCGCGGCCGCGTGTTAAAGAGAATTGAATAGATTTAATCCCTAAGGAAACAGCTGTCCCGCCTTCCAACGTTTCCCCTTCCGTTCATAAATCAACCGGCTGTGGAGCCGGTTTTCGCCGCGCTTCCAGAATTCTATTCGATTTGGCCTTAGGCAGAGACCGGTCCAGTGCGGGGGCCGTGGAATGGGTTTTCCCGAAAATAATTTTTTGTAATGGTCGAAGCGGCGGCGCAGGACCGCCATATTCCTCAAAGGGCTCGATTGAAGGGACGCCCAGGCGGCCAACTGTTTACCCCGATCTCGCGTGGCCCAGTAATGGTCCGCTTCTTTTTGTGTAACCGGTTCCATCCGGCCATCCACAATGACTTGCCAATGAAGGGGATCCCAATAGAAACAAGCCGACGCCAAAGGATTGAATTTGATTTGCCGGCCTTTACGGCTTTGAAGATTGGTGTAAAAAACAAGTCCTTGAGGTGAAACCCCTTTTAAAAGGACGGTTCGCGACGTGACGGCCCCGGCGCGGCTAGAGGTAGCGAGGGTCATGGCGGCCGGTTCAATAAGACCGGTATGTCTGGCTTGGCGTAAAAGGGATTTAAGTTTGGATAATGCCTTTCTAGGAAAATTCTCAGGCATTCTTTTTAGAGAATTCGCCCATAAAGTTCACCAGCGCCTTCAATCCTTCAAGCGGGTGCGCGTTGTAAATGGAGGCTCTTAATCCACCCACGGAACGATGCCCTTTGAGGCCGATGAGTCCCGCGGCCTTTGATTCGGCTACGAATTTGGCTTCCAATTCTTCATTGCCGCCTTTGATCCGGAAAACCACATTCATTCTGGACCGGGAAGCGTTTTCGACGGGGGAGGTAAAATATCCTTTGGAATTGTCTATAGCGTCATAAAGAATTTTTGCTTTCTCGATATTTCTTTTCTCCATGGCGTCAATGCCGCCTTCTTTTTCCACCCACTCCGCCACCAGGGCCAATATATAAACAGAATAAGCGGGCGGCGTGTTGTATAAGGAATTCTCTTTAATGTGAGTTCTGTACTGAAGCATGGTAGGGAGTGTTTTCTCCGCCCGCTCGGCAAGGTCTTTTCGAATGATGACGACGGTGACTCCCGAAGGGCCCAGATTTTTTTGCGCGCCGGCAAAAATAAGGCCGAATTGTTTCACATCAAATTTATGCGACATAATGTCCGAGGACATATCTGCCACCAAAGGAACCTCTCCTGTTTTTGGGAATTCAAAATACTCCGTGCCTTCAATGGTGTTGTTGGTGCAAAGATACACATAGGAAGCGGCCGGGTTAAGTTTGATTTCACTCATCTTGGGAACGCGGCGGAATTTGTCCGGTTCTGTGGTGGCGGCGGTTTTCATTTCGCCCAATTTCAGCAGATCTTTGATGGCCTTTTCTGTCCAAGCTCCGGTGTGAATCATGTCAACGGGTTTTCCTTTCTGATAAAGATTCATTGGAACCATCGCAAATTGGAGACTCGCGCCCCCCCCCAAAAACAAAACGCTGTACTCGGCGGGAATGCCCATAATTCGGCGAAGCGCCCCATCGGCACGGGCCAATATCCCTTCAAAATCTTTATCCCGATGGCTCATTTCCATAACAGACATCCCGGAATTTTCAAATGTCACTAATTCTTTTTGAGCTTTTTCTAGAACAGGAAGGGGCAAGACAGCGGGGCCGGCATTGAAATTAAAAACTCTTTTTGTCATGAACTTTATCTCCTCGGAACAAATTTTTTGTTGGATTAGAAGGTAGTTGCAGGCTAAACTTGTGGCGCAATCATAGTATTTTTGATCAACGAATTTTATGGCAAAAATCCTCCCTCGGATTTGTATTATTTTTTTTCTCGCCCCCTCCTGGTTGACGGGGGCCCCTCCCGACACCTTTAAAGTTTTGAAAGTGGTTGATGGTGATACACTTTTGCTTTCGAATGGCGAAAGAGTCCGCCTGATTGGAGTTGACACCCCGGAGGTGCATACGTCAAACAAATTATATTCAGACGCTAAGCGGACGGGTCAGGATGTGAAAACGATTCGGGAGCTTGGCCGGAAATCGAGCGAGTTTGTGAAAAAATTGGTGGCGAACCAAGAAGTGATGCTCAAATTTGACCGAGCCCCAACCATCCGAAATCGTCGAGACCGGTATGGCCGGCTTCTGGCTTATGTTTATTTCACTCCCATCCAATTTGAGAAACCGCCGACGTGGCTCGAAGAGGATGTATATTTCTCCCAGCTTTATAAAAAAGGATTTTTAAACGCCTTGATTGTATACGCTGGGTATGGATATGCTTATACCAAGTATCCCTTTGATCATATGGAGGAATTCCGCGGTTATGCGAAAAGCGCCCGGGAATCAAATCGCGGCCTTTGGAAAGATAAATGACGATCCGAAATTCCATCAATGAATTAAAACTTCTGATTCGGTCCAGGTTCGGCCTCATATGGATTGAAACATCGGATCCCAACCGGCTAGAGAATCTCCTCGAATCGGCTGCGGAACAATTGGGGGTCCATTTTTTTAATTGGACATCAACGCACGGTTTGTGTCGTCATGGCCAGGAAGGAGGGATATATGGGACCGAAACTATCGGTGCCGCGCTTCAAACCATAGAATCCTTGGAAGCGCCCGCGGTTTATCATTTGAACGGTCTATGGCCTTTCCCCGAAGATCCCATGGTGGTTCAAAGGTTAAAAGACGCCACAAAAAAATTAACCGGCCGAAACTCCGCATTGATTGTCTCAGGACAAGCCATTGCCATCCCCGCTTCTCTGGCCTGCATCGGAGCGAAATTTGAAATCCCCGCCCCTTCTCAAGGAGAATATCTACAGCTTGTCAGGGGTCTTATTCAACAAATGAAAACTCACCAAGCTATCACTGTTAATTTAACCGAGGAAGAGGCCTTTCGATTAATAAAATCTTTTTCGGGGCTTTCCTTGATGGAAGCCGAAAAAATACTCACGCGGGTGATTGTCGAAGACGGGCGGTTGGACGGCTCCGATTTGGAAAGAGTATTGAAAGCAAAAAAGGACACCATTTCAAAAGACGGATTACTCGAATATTTTCCCCTAGAAGACAGTCAAATCGAGATTGCTGACCTGAAAAATTTGAAAAATTGGCTTTCAAAGCGAAAACAGATTGTCACCGATCCCCAAAAGGCAAATTCATTCGGCCTTGTTTTTCCGAAAGGCATTCTTCTTTTGGGAGTTCAAGGATGCGGAAAAAGCCTTTGCGCAAAGGCTGTTTCCAAGGAATGGGGCTTGCCTCTCCTCAAATTTGACCCATCCAACATGTATGATAAATATGTTGGCGAAAGCGAGAAAAATTTTAAGAGAGCTCTCAAAATGGCCGAACGGATGGCCCCAATCATTCTATGGATCGATGAAATTGAAAAGGCTTTCGCCCAGTCTGCTTGCGCAGATGAAAGCGGCGCGACGAGCCAAAGAATTTTGGGAACATTTCTTGGATGGATGCAGGAGAGAAGAGCGGAAATTTTCTTAATTGCGACTGCCAACAATATTGACGCTCTCCCTCCGGAGTTTTTGAGGAAAGGGCGGTTTGATGAAATTTTCTTCGTCGATTTACCGAACCTCGAAGCGCGACGTGAAATTTTTGAAATTCATCTGAGGAACCGTAAACGCGACCCCTATGCTTTTGATCTCAATAAGTTGGCTTTAGAATCCGATGGTTTTAGCGGGGCGGAGATTGAGCAGGTTGTTGTGTCCGCACTCTACACCGCTTTCACGGAAGAAGCGGAAATTACGGAAAAAATTTTACTTGATGAGATTAAACTCACTCACCCCCTCTCGGAAACCATGGCTGAAAAGGTGGCGGCTCTGCGAGAATGGGCCAAGGATAGAACGGTCCGGGCCAACTCATAACATTTCTTTAAGAGGATTCTTGAGATTATGCGAAAAGCGCCCGGGAATCAAATCGCGGCCTTTGGAAAAGCCCGTAATTCCCTCTCGATCTTCTAATTTGAATCCTTCCTCGAATTTTTTCCGCTCAAAACGATTGTTGCCCACAGGCCTTAGTCATTAATTCGCCAGCCCGCCTGACTAACTTGACGGGAACTTAATAAAACCGGGAGCGTATATTTATAAAGGACCCGCGCCGAATCTTAAACGATGGGTATTTGGAGGCAACATATGCAACAAACAACTTTAGACACGATGAAAGCGGTGGCTTTAGATTCATTTGGAGGACTTGAGGCCCTAAAGGTACAAACCCTACCTCAACCTCAGATTGGCAAGGATGAAATTCTCATTCGTGTGCAGGCGGCCGGCGTTGGAGTATGGGATCCCTTTGAACGGGAGGGTGGCTTTGCGCGTGAATTCGGAATAAAAGCAAAATTTCCTTATGTTATGGGAACCGAAGGGGCCGGCACCGTGACGGCGATTGGAAAAAATGTCCGCCGTTTTAAAATCGGCGACCGCGCCGCCGGAATTGCTCTCATGAGTCCGAAAGGGGGCTTTTATGCTGAATACACCGCCGTCAAAGAAGACGCTGCCATACTGGTTCCCGATAACTTAACAATTGAACAGGCAGCCGTCGTAATGGAGGATGCGGTCACCGCTCTGCGCGGGCTTGAAGACACGCTTAACCTTAGAGAGCAGGAGACCCTTCTCATTTTTGGCGCCAGCGGCGGCATCGGACATTTGGCCGTTCAAATTGCCAAACGCATGGGCGCGCGTGTTTTCGCCGTGGCCTCGGAGGAGGACGGCGTTCTGATGGTGAAGAAACTTAACGTCGATAGGGTTGTAGAAGGGCATTCCGATGATATCGTTGCAAAAGCCAAAGAATTTGCGCCGGACGGGTTTTCCGCGGCGCTCCTTACCGCAGGCGGCGAAGCGGCGCAAAAATTGCTCACAACACTCAAGAAAGGTGGGCGAGCCGCCTATCCAAACGGCGTTGAGCCCGAACCCAAAGCTCTCGCCAATATCAAACTAACCGCTTACGACGGGACCCCGGACCGGCAGGTGATCGAAAAAATAGAACGATACATTTCATCGCCCGGTTTTCATGTGCATGTGGCCAAAACATTCCGCCTCGACGAGGTGGTTGAAGCCCATAAGGCTCTTGAGACCCATTACCTCGGTAAGCTTGCGCTTCGGATAGCGGAATAGACTGAAGGTATTTTTATCGTCCTCCAGAAAAGCCTGTCGAGCCTGACCCGCTTGAACCCGAGCCCGGAGTCCCTCCTCCTGAAGGCGTATCGCCTAAGATGCCGCTCTCTGTTCCATCGTTTGAGCCGCTGCCAGTACCTCTGCTGCCGCGGTTGGTTCCACTGCCTGTCCGATCTCCGGGGCCCGTTGTGCCGTGATTTTGATCCATGTCTGTTCCGGTTCCCGAGCCTGTTGTGCCACGATTGGGACCTCTTTCTATTTCAGGCCCGGGTCCCGTTCCAGTATCACGGTCATCTCGGTCTATATCAGTTCCGGTTGAACCAGTAACTTTGGTTCCATCAGTACCGGAACCGCTTGTTCCTGTGACATTGGTAGGAACTGTTTCGGATGTGCCCCGGTTCGAGTCTGGATTATCATCTGCTCGCCGACCCATGGCCAGGAAAGTCGCTGACTTTTTAGTCAAAGCTGTATCTATCTTGTTGGCGCTCTCCTTATTGGTTTGGCTGGCGTGCGCCGGGAGTGCGATTGCGAGTGTGGCGACTAACGCCGCTCCTAGACGTATTGTGATGCTCATAATTGTTTCCTCCTAAAATATTGTCTTACCATCTACTACGAGAGGAACTCGAGCGCGGTTCTCTGAAAAGTTATAAAAATGAAGGAGTTGAATTGTAAAATAAGACCCAAAGGAATTTTTATGAAAGCCAAGAAAGCCAAGGAAATCGTCGTCAATACCATCAATGAATTGGGTATTCTCTCCGAGATCACCCAGGTTCTTCTCAACGAAAAAATCGACATCCGTGCCTTGAGTTGCCGAGTGGAAGGGGTTAACGGAGTTGTCCACTTAATCACCGATGACAACGCGTTAGCGGTTAAACTATTGAAAGATCGAAATTTTGAGCCGTTTGAATTGGACGCCGCCTTAATTGAAATGCCCAATAAGCCCGGGATGCTCAAGAAAATGGCCGCCGCCCTGCAGGGGCACAAAATCAACATTGGCTATCTTTATGCCACCGCTTTGGCGGGTGACGACCGCTGTCTTGTGGTGGCGTCGACATCGGATGTGGAAAAGACCATAGAAGTCATATCCAAGGCAAAATAGGAGACTCATATTTCTCTTCACTATAACCGGTTTCCCCGCCTGAAAATCGCAGCTCATCTCCTCTGCTTACGCTGAAAAACAAATGCAAAAGAAAACGTTTGAATCCTTATTAAAAAAAACCGTCGCCGGAAAAGTCCCGGACAGGAAAAAATTTTTCAGGACTCAATTAATCTTTTCTCTTCTTCGCGACCCTTTCTGGGTTTGGTGCGAGTATCACGCCCCCCAAAAAGAGGCGGTTCCTGAAGAGCCCAAATTCGACAGGTTCTTGAAAGACTGGGCGCAAGATCATCGAAAACAATATGTCCGGGAAAAATATCCCGACGCCGTTTGGATTCCGCCCGCCTTCGGTTTGGCGAATTATAAAGCCACCCTAAAGGCCATGTTTGACGGCGCCTTGGCCATTCGCAGCCCGCATCTGTGGGCTTTGGGTAAAAATATGTATGGCCAGGGAGATTTGATTATTCGAGACGACTCCCATCCCTCGTTTTTCGGGAATTATCATTACCGATCGGTGGAAATCAAGCGGGCCAAATGGCTGAAGAAGAACTTTAAAATTCATGGGGCGGCCATGACGCGGCTTCTGGGCGAAATCCAAGGGTACACTCCCGAGCAATTTAAAATTGTCCTTTTGAACGGGGAAACCGAGGTCTCGATGGCCGCCGTCCAACCAGATCTGGATGAAGTCATTAAAAAATGGAAAGCCATCCGGGATGGAAAATTAAAGCCCGCCCCATTCTTATTAGACTACACAAGGAGCCCATGGGGGTTTCTGGCTAACAGAATAATTCAAGAAAAGCACGACCTAACTTTATTGCCCGAAATCGATCCCAACCTGCGAGAAAAAATTATTGAAGAACTTAAATTTGATTCTCTTGTGGGGCTAAAAAAATTAACTTTAAAAAAATTAAAGAAAACTTTAGGCGATAAATTAGGTTTTGCCATTTTCCATTCCACTCTCGCCTACTTCGCGAAAAAGCCCATTCTTCCCGATGGAGTATTCTTTAAAATTCCTCGGGCCACTCGGCATTATTATTTTGATTTTGAGCTATCAGATGAGATGCGAATGGAAGAACCCGCGCACGTTTACCTTATTGGGATTTGGATTGGAGAAGAAGAAAGATACATTCCTTTCAAAGGCAGGGGCGTTAAAGATGAAGAAAAGGTCTTTGCCGAATTTCTGGATTTTGTCGGGGATCCTTCGGATTGCCGGCTTTATCATTGGAGCGATTTTGAAATCAGACACATGAAAAAAATGGCTGAAAAATATCCAAGTTTGAGCGAAAGAATCCAAAAGATCATTCTTTCCTGTACCGATCTCATGAAATTTATTCGAAGTCATATATTTATTCCCGTCCCCAGTTACTCCATTAAAAACGTCGCCCCGTATTTGGGCTTTAACTGGAGACAAAAAGACATCGGTGGATTTGAAACCATGGCCCTCTATTTGGATTTCCTGGAAAATTACAATTCCGAGGCTTTCGAAAAAATCGTCACCTACAATGAGGACGATTGTAAAGCCATGTGGTTCATCGATAAAGTGCTCACCAGCATGTTCCCCAAAGTGGAACTTCCGTCCCCTCCGTCCGTATAAAACAAAGAGTCCCAGAGAACCGTAAAACCCGGTAATAAATTTTAAGCGCGGGAACCCTGGGCTTCTAAATTTTGTTTTAGAAGTGAATGGCGGGGGTGCACAGGGCCTGCCAGAAGGATGGAAAAAAATGAACCAGACAGCGGTCGAATTATTCACCGAATATAGAAACGAACTCACCGAACTTATCGCGGTCGCGGAGTCGTCCCCTGATCAATTTAAAGGCGGCTTGAACGCAGAGGGTTTTAAGCGGGAATTCGATAAACTCTTAGCTCTGGCGAACTTTTACGGACGGCTTTTGGATTCTCAAAATCCTCCGGAAATTCAAAATAGAGGAACCTTTTACGAAAATTAAGCCTTTTTGACTTTATGAGGGATTTTTGATGAGATGCATCCTGGTTGTAAGGCTAATGGCTTAAAGGAAATTAAGGTTGTCATCCTCTCTCCTGTCTGTCAAATCCCGGCTTAGAAACGGTGTGATTTTAATGGCCTCATGTCTCGTTGTGATGGCCGGGGCCACCCACGTTCCCAGTCTTCATTTACTGGGGGATTTTTTTTCATCAAAGGGGGACGGGACATTTCTGGCCCAGTTTTTTTTGGCGGTTCCCACCTTTTTTTTAGCCGTAGGCTCTCCCATTTCAGGCGGCCTTATCGATCGATATGGGCGAAAAACGATCCTTGTTTTTTCGATTTTTTTAACCGGCGCCGCTGGCCTTTCCGGGTTTTTTATAACTTCACCTATCGTCCTTCTTTATAGCCGTGTTGTCGTGGGAATCGCTTTGTCCGGTTGCATGACGGCGGGAACAACTCTTATAGCCGATTATTTTGTCGGTGAGGAACGCCACCGTTTTTTGGGTTGGCAAGCGGCCGCCCTGGCATTTACCGGGGTGGTTTTTTTAATTTTCGGAGGTTTCCTGTCTCAATGGGGATGGCAGGGTCCCTTTTTGATTTACGTGACTGCCATTCTATTGGGAGCGGCCTCGATTTTTTTTGTTGATGAGCCAATCGTTAAGGATCCTTTAATTAAAAATCTTGAAGAACGCCCTTTACGCCAAGTGCCGAAAATTTTATTAACAGCCCTCTATTTTGTGGGGTTCTTGGGGGCCGCCATTTTCTATGTGCTGCCCACTCAGATTTCGTTTTTTCTTAAGACAATGGGATCGGCTTCCGCGGCGAAAGTCTCGCTGGTTTTCGGCTGGTCTACTCTATTAAGCGGGTTTGTGGCTTTGGCTTACCAAACCGTTAAAAAACGAAGCACATTTTCTCAGATTTTCTTTGTTGTCTATCTCCTGGTCGGAATCGGATATTGGATGACCGCGCATTCCCAGACTTTCTCTGGCGTTTTCGTCGGTTTAACGATTGCGGGACTCGGATTTGGTTGGCAATTTGTTAATTTAAATTCCTGGTTGGTGGCAAAAGTGCCCGCTTATTGGCGGGGCCGCGCCGTTGGGGGCCTCAATGGAGCCATTTTTATGGGGCAGTTCGTGTGCCCATTCATATCTAAGCCCATCAATGGACTCTATGGGTCTAAGGCGGCCTTTTTGTGGGCGGGTTATTTATCTTTGGCCTTGGTGTGTTCTTTTGCCCTCTATATGATCACGGGAAGAGGAAAAAAATTCCGGTTGCTCCTACCCAAAAGCATGGAGACAGGCGAAAACTAAAATTTACGTGGGCTAAAGAATTTCCATTCTCGAAAAAGTATATCTAGCTCAAATATTCAGCTAATTGAATGAATTGATTCACAGACAGAGTTTCGGCGCGCCGAACCGGATCTAATCCTAATTTTTCTAAGACCTTTATTACCTTTTTTTTGTCCAAGCTCAGACCGTGGGAGAGAGAATTAAGAATTGTTTTTCGCCTTTGTTGAAAAGCCGCTTGAATGACCCTTTGGGTTCCAAAAATATTGTTGGTCAAAGGATTTTGTCGCCGCGCCAATTTAACCACCGTGGATTTAACTTTTGGTGGAGGGCGAAACGCCCCTTCCGGAAGGTCGAAAAGCGGTGACGCCACCCCAGTTAAACTGACACCCACCGTCAAAGCGCCGTAGGCGGCTGTTCCGGGTTCCGCGCAAAGGCGGTCTCCCACTTCTTTTTGAACCATGATGACCGCAAATTCCCACCCATCCCATTCAGATAATTTTCTAAGTATCGGTGAGGTGATGTTATAAGGCAGATTTCCGACAACTTTAAAAATGCGGGATGGCGAAATTCTTTCTCCAAAGTCCTTCAGTGAGATTTCCAAAAAGTCTCCCTGAACCAATTTGAAGTTGGGGGAGGGCGGGATTGTTTGATTTAAGTGATCCACCAATCTTTTATCTATCTCGACGGAGAAAATCTGTGCCCCCGTTTTTACTAAGGGAGTGGTTAAAGCCCCTTGCCCGGGCCCGATTTCAAGAACCGAATCATTCGGCGTGAGCTCTAAAGAAGCGACGATTCGATTTATGGCAGCCGGGTCGACCAAAAAGTGTTGAGCAAAAGGAGCGGCGGCCATGAGAATTAGGAGAGACCCAAGATTTCTTTCCTAAGCAAATCCAATGAAAGAAGCGCGGAGCGATGGCGAATCGCCATCCTATCTCCCTTCAATAAAAATCGATGAACCACAGTTCTTTTTGGACCTGATACACCGATAAAGACCAGGCCAACGGGCTTATCTTTGGTGGCTCCGGTGGGTCCAGCCACCCCGGTGATGGAAAGACCATAATCAGAGGCGGCTTTGAGGCGGATTCCTTGCGCCATTTGCCCCGCCACTTCCTCAGATACCGCTCCCATTCTATTCATGACTTCAGAATCAACCCCCAGTCGCCGCATTTTGCTGTCATTGGCATAGGTAATGGCACCTTCCAAAAAGAATTTGGAGGCCCCGCTAACATCGGTGATCAATTTCGATAAAAGCCCCCCGGTGCAGGATTCGGCGACGGCCAACTTCTTCCCCCTTTTTGTTAACAATTCTGCCACCACTTCGGGTAAAGAGGAATCATCTTCAGAAAAATAAATGTTGCCCAGAATATTTTTGTACTGAGCCGCCACCCGGTCCGCCGCTTTTTGAACTATTTTCTGATGAGTTCCATCCACTCTAAATTTCACCGTGATAATAGATTGGGACGCCAAAATACCGTGGATGACGCTGCATCCGTCCACCTTTTGGATTTTGTTGACCAACGGTTCAATTTGGTGGTTGATTTGGGATTCTGATATTCCGATAAGATGGAAGCTTTTCTCAACAGAAAAAAGTTTCGGATAGGCCTTTCTTAATTCTGGAAGAACACAAGATTCCAGCATGGGTGACAGTTCATTGGTGGGCCCGGGCAGTACGAAAAGAATTTTGCCATTTGCCTTAAGAATTTGGCCGGGCGCTGTGCCGAATGGGTTTGAAATGGGCCGGGCTCCTTGAAGAAGATACCCCTGGCGCGAATTTTCGGGCGCCATTTTAAGTCCTCTCGAAGAGAATTTCTTTTCAATTTCTCTGACCAATTCTTTTTTAAGAATAAGAGGCCGACGAGTGATTTTGGACCATACGTCTCGAGTGAGATCGTCAAAGGTGGGACCCAGTCCCCCGGCAGACAAAATGATATCGGACCTCTTCCAGGCGTCCGCGAAAACTTCCGTCATGAGCTTGGGATCGTCTCCAACGGCATGTTCGCGTGCGATTTCCATGCCGATGGAATTGAGCCGCTTTCCAATGAGCGCGGTGTGGGAATTCACTTTTCCCGAAAGAAGCTCTGTTCCGATGCAGATCAGTTCAATTCGTGGGGAAGGGGTCAAGTCGCTACATGACTCATTCCTAATCAATTAAATTTCTCCATTAGATATCAGCATTAAATGAGTCATGTAGCGACTTGACCCCTTCCCCCCCTTCTCAATTGTACAGGTCCGTTGGTCCGTTTCCGCTGGCGCCGGGAGCGTTATCTATTGGTATTGTTCCAAACCGGCTTTCGTATTTCTTTATGTTGTCCATGAGCGCCATAAAAAATCGTTTGGCGTGCTTGGGGCTCGTAATAATCCGTGATCTGACTTTGGCTTTGGGTTGTTGAGGCGACATAAAAATAAAGTCCATAATAAATTCCTGCTCGGAATGAGTCAAAAAGGCCAGGTTGGAATAAATTCCTTGGGCCGTCGTCTCATCAATTTCGATTTGAAGTTCTTTTTTCTCCGGTTCAGCCATAAGGCCTCCTTAAGTCAATAATTTTTCTTCAATTCCTAAATAACACTGCTTCACACGGTCATTGAGAAGAAGTCCTTGAGAGTCTCCTTCCATAACAATGGATCCCGTTTCAAGTACATATCCGCGCTGAGCCACGTTAAGCGCTGCCTGGGCATTTTGTTCAACCAATAAAATCGTGACGCCTTTTTTATTGATTTCTTTTATCATTTCAAAGACCCGGTGGACATAGACAGGGGCCAGTCCCATTGATGGTTCGTCCAACATAAGAAGAGATGGGCGGCTCATAAGCGCTCGACCCATGGCCAGCATTTGTTGTTCGCCTCCTGAAAGCGTTCCTCCCAATTGGTTTTGTCTGTCTTTCAAAATAGGGAAGCCTTCGAAAATTGTCTCCTTTTCTTTTAATAGGTTATTTTTATCATTTCGAAAGAACCCGCCCATCATTAAGTTCTCGTTGACTGTGAGAAGCGGAAAAATGCGACGCCCTTCAGGAATTTGGACCACTCCTTTTTGGGTTATGAGATGTGGTAATCGGCCGTCAATTCTCTCCCCCCGGAAAATAATTTCTCCGGGCCTGGGCTTTAAAAGGCCGGAAATTGTTTTTAAAAAGGTACTTTTCCCCGCTCCGTTGGCTCCGATTAGGGTGACAATTTCGCCTTCTTCTATGCGAAGGCTCACACCATGGAGAGCCTGTATTTTTCCGTACGCTACATGTAAATTATTTGTTTGAAAAAACATGAGTTCCTTTTTTTATAAGACCCTCACCCTTGCCCTCTCCCGCAAGCGGGAGAGGGAGACATGAGATGACGGACTCCCTCTCTCTTTGGGTCGGGGTGCGGGTTCTACAAAATACGCCAACCCTAAAAAAATACAAGCTCCCTCTCCCTTTGGGAGAGGGCGGGCCTGCCCGCCGTAGCCCAAAGGGCGAAGGCGGGGTGAGGGTCTTACGCATGACCCAGCTCCCGAATGTCTTGGGTTTCTCCCCCCACTCCTAGATACGCTTCCACCACTTTGGGATTGGATTGAATTTCTCCCGGAGTCCCTTCCGCGATTTTAACTCCATGGTCCAAAACGTGAACGCGCTGAGACAATTTCATTACCAGGCTCATTCGGTGTTCAATGAGAAGGATCGTGACGCCTTCTTTTGAGATTCGTTGAATGAGCTTTCCAAGTTCAAGGGATTCTCCCTGCGTCATTCCCGCGGTGGGTTCATCCAATAGTAAAAGGCGGGGTTCAGTGGCCAAAGCTCGCGCGATTTCAAGTTTCCTTTGATCTCCGTAAGCCAGATTTCCCGCAATTTCGTTTCCCGCTCCCAGAAGTCCCACAAATTTCAGACGTTCCCGAGCCGAATGAATAATTTCGCTTTCTTCTCGATAAAATTGAGGGGTTCGAAAAATGGCCGAAAAAAGTTCTGATTTGGTTCGACAGTGCCGGCCGACCATGACATTTTCCAACACGGTCATATTGTTAAATAGGCGGATATTCTGGAACGTGCGGGCCACCCCTCGCTGAGTGATTCGGTAAGGGGTGTCCAAATCAATTCGTTCTCCGGAAAAAATAATTTTCCCCATCGAAGGCTTGTAAATGCCGGTGAGAAGATTAAAAAAAGTGGTTTTCCCCGCTCCATTGGGACCAATGAGGCTTTCGATTTCTCCCGCTTCAACGGCCATGTTGAGGTTGCACAAAGCTTCAAGACCCCCAAAAGACATACCTAGATTTTTTGTCTCAAGAAGTTTCACGTTGATCCTCGGGCATCTTCTTCTAAATGAAGTTCCCTCGAAAGCCGTTTGTTGGGCCAGATTCCCTGCGGTCTAAATACGGCCACGAGCACCAAGGCCACCCCAAAAATAAGCGTCCGCCAACTGACAAATTCGGATCCCAAAATGTTTCGGAGCGCTTCTGGAACTAACGCGACAATTGCGGCTCCCAAAAGAACACCTGGAATAGACCCCATTCCACCAATAACCACCATGGTCACAAGCATCACCGATTCCCAAAATGTAAAGGATTCCGGTGTCACAAAATTTTCCCAGCGGGCAAAAATTCCTCCGGCCATGCCGGCAAAGGCCGCGCTCGCCACAAATCCAACCATCTTAAGCCGGGTTAAATTGATGCCCAGAAGCCGGGCGGCCACTTCGTTTTCTCGGATGGCCACCCAAGCCCGGCCCACACGCGAATTTTCCAATCGTGAGCTGACGAGAACGCAGAGAATGACAAAGAATAATATGAGGTAATAAAAATCGGTATTGGTGGAGAGCGTCCAATGGGCCAGGCGGACGGGCTTGACGGCATCGCTTGTGAGAAGCGAGAGCCCTTTGGGACCATTCGTGAGGGAGTCCCAATTGTTGAGGATTATTCGAGTAATTTCCCCAAATCCCAACGTGACGATAGCCAGATAATCGCCCCGGAGCCTGAGAACCGGAGCGCCGATCACCAACCGAAAAATCATTGTGATGAGCACGCAAGCTGGGAGACTCCACCAGAATCCCACGCCGGCGCGGGAAAGAAGCGCCATTGAATAAGCCCCAATGGCGTAAAAAGCCATAAAGCCCAAATCCAAAAGCCCGATAAACCCCACCACGATGTTCAAACCGAGCGCCATGATCATATAGAGACCTGTGAGACCGAGTATTCGGATGAGATAAGAATAAGATGTCTTTTGGAGGAAGAGCGGAATGAGAATGGCGGCCAGAATCACCAGAAAAATCGGCCATTGTTTTTGAAGGAAGAAAAGAGACCGGCGCATCACACTTTATCCGCCGTTTTTTCACCCAAAATGCCGCGCGGGCGAAAAATGAGAATCAAAATTAAAATGCCGAACGCGAAAACATCTTTCCAATCGGACTCCGGCAGAAACGCGGTCCCCATGGCCTCCGCCGACCCCAGAAGAACGCCTCCCAGCATCGCCCCTGGAACATTTCCAATCCCCCCCAAAACGGCCGCGGTAAAAGCCTTCATCCCCGGCACAAACCCCATGTTATATTTGATGGACCCATAATAAAGACTAAACAGAATCCCTGCGGCCCCACCGAGCACGGCGCCGATAAAAAACGTCATTGATATAATTCGATCGACGGGAATACCCACCAACTCCGCTGCTTCTCGATCTTGAGAACAGGCCCGCATCGCCTGACCTAGACGCGTCTTATTGACGAATAGCCATAGGAGGATCATTAGTGAGACACTTGTTCCCAAAATCACCAATTGTATGAGGGAGAGTTGAACGGATCCGACAGGGATTTGCACCTGTGGGAAAACAAGAGGAAAAGCCAGAAAATCATTTCGCCAAAGAAAAACGGCATTTTGAAGAATAATGGAAACGCCAATGGCAGAAATAAGAGGAGCTAGACGCGGCGCGCGTCTCAACGGGGCATAAGCGGCCTTTTCAATCCCGACGGCCAAAATTCCGCAGCCCAACATCCCCACAACAAAGGCGATCAAAATTCCCCACGGACCGGGGAGGCTCCGAGTAATTATCAATGCCGCCCATCCCAGAAAAGCCCCCGCCATAAAAATCTCAGAATGGGCAAAATTAATCATAAGGAGAATGCCGTAGACCATGGTGTACCCCAAAGCCACCAGCGCGTAGATGGATCCGAGCGTTAAACCATTTAATAGTTGTTCAATTAGGTTCGCCATTTCTATGTGTCGGATTTCGTCATGCCGAGAATTTTCTGCTCGGCATCCAAAGGGAGGTCCCGAACAGAAACATTTCGGGACGACAGATTTCAATTTTACCTTTTACTCAAAAATCCTCAATTTGAAGATCCTTCCTCTTTTAAACAATAGAAAGAAAACCTGATTCAAAAAATTTGAATGGCAGAATGTATCTGCCTATTTTTTAGGTTGAGAGTCAAAAGGATGGAATTGGCCGTTGGTCACTTTGAATAAAGTGATGGTTTTGTTGAGGGTATCGCCTTTGTCGTCAAATTGAGTGGTGCCAAGGACGCCCGTGTATTTTATTGTCCGGAGGTATTCAATAATCTTTGAGCGGTCCGGCCCCACGTTTTTAAGGGCTTCAATCAAAATATTGGCGGCTTCATATCCGTAGTGGTCGTAAGATTTGTTTTCAACACCGAAGTACCGCTTTTGGAAATCTTCAATAAACTTTTGGGCACTGGGCATCCATTGGGGAAGACTCCCCAAGAAAGTGACAAGTGCGCCTTCGGCGGCCGGGCCGGCTGTTTCAATAAAAGCGCGGTCGTAATTGGCCTCGCTGCAGATGTAATAACCTTTGAATCCCAAGTCTCTAGCCTGTCTTAGAAGGATTCCCCCTTCCGAAAAAACCCCGCCAAAATAAATGAGACTGGGTTGGGTTCCTTTCACTCGGGTGAGAAGCGCGCGGAAATCCCGGTCTCCCGTTTGAAGGCCTTCAAATGCGGTTATTTTTCCGCCCAAAGACCGGAAATGTTTTTCAAATTCTTCCGCGACCCCTTGTCCATACGCCGTTTTATCATGAATAACGGCGGCGGATTTCACTCCCAGCTTTTTAATGACATACTCCGCCCCCCAATTTCCTTGGACGTTGTCCGTTGTGTTAACGCGAAAGATTAATTTGGGATAAATCCATTGGGAAGAAAGCTGTTGAGTTGTGAGTTCGGGATTAGACGATGCGGGTGAGAGCATGGGAATTCCGGCCTGGCCATAAATTCGAGAAGCCGGGATGGAGCAGCCGGAATTAAAATGACCAATGACGGCCACAATTTCAGGATCCGAGGCAATCCGGTTGGCGACATTTACTGCTTCCTTTGGATCGGATCGGTCATCAAAGGGAACAACTTCAAGTGGAACTGGGAAGGCGCCGCTCTCATTGGCTTGGGCCGCAGCCATTTCAACCGACTTTTTGAGGCCCTGGCCCAGTGAAGCGATATCTCCCGTGAGCGGCATTGCCAAAGCGATTTTGATTTTCTTCTCCTGAGGTTTGCAGGAGCTAAAAGAAAGGGCGAGGCCGATTCCCACGACGGCGGAAAAAAACTTCACAGAAAGAGAATTTTCCGACGAGGATTTCATTTATAGGGCCAAACGTTTTAGGATTTCTTTTATGTCGGGTTTGACTGAAACGGGTTTTGCGGAACATTGAATGGCGCGTTCCGGATCCTTAAGGCCGTGACCTGTCAAAATACAGACAACAGAAACATCTTTTTTTATTTCAAATTTTTTTGATGAGATAAGTTTCTTTAGACCTGCGACGCCCGCTGCCGAGGCCGGTTCACAGAACACTCCTTCGGTCTTTGCTAGAAGTTTGTAGGCGTCTAAAATTTCTTCGTCTGAAACCATGTCGATGAGTCCACCGGATTCATCTCTCGCCTGTTCCGCTTTTTTCCAGGAGGCGGGATTCCCGATTTTGATGGCTGTGGCCACGGTTTTGGGATCTTTAACGGGAGCGCCTCGGACAATGGGGGCGGCCCCTTCCGCTTGAAATCCCATCATCTTGGGTTTGGCGCCGGCCTTTTTAAGATCAAAATATTCTTTGTATCCCATCCAATAGGCGGTGATGTTTCCGGCGTTTCCGACGGGCATAAATTGGTAATCCGGCGCGCGGCCCAAGGCTTCAATGATTTCAAATGCGGCGGTTTTCTGTCCTTCTAATCGATAAGGGTTCAGGGAATTGACCATTGTAATGGGGTAGTTTTTTGAAATCTCTTTGACGAGCTCGAGCGCGTCGTCAAAATTCCCTTTGATTTGAAGGACCGTGGCGCCTTCGATAAGGGCCTGGGCCAATTTTCCCAGTGCAATATTTCCTTCCGGCACAAGAACCGCGCATTTGATCCCGGCGCGGGCGGCGTAAGCGGCGGCGGAAGCCGAGGTGTTTCCGGTAGAAGCGGTAATAACGGCGCGCGACCCTTCTTCAACCGCTTTGGATACCGCCATCGTCATTCCTCGGTCCTTAAAAGATCCCGTGGGATTCATCCCCTCAAACTTCAAATAGATGGAAAGTCCAGGCGCTCCAATGGCATTGGCGAGACGAGGAGCCGGAAGAAGCGGAGTGTCCCCCTCATAAAGC
>JAKLIS010000040.1 GCA_022709485.1 Elusimicrobiota bacterium
CGCCACATCTCATGGGTTCGGTTGTTTTCCATCATCTGCGGAGCTCTGGGGTTGGTCCTTGTCGCCTGGACAATTAGAAAATTTGAGGTGGCCGACGCCACGAAAACCCTCATGGTAGCGGTTTTCCCCGCCACCACTCCCGCTTTTCTATTTGCCTTCACCAGTTACAACAATGACAGCCTTTCAAATTTGATGGGAATGGCCATGACGGCGTTTTTATTTCGATTTCTTTCAAATTATGAGCCCCTGAGGTCGAATGGGGTTTGGCTCGCGCTTATATCCTTCGCGGCGAAGGCCGGGTTTTACACCAAATACACCGTCATTAACGCAGCCTTCTCTCTTATTTTGATGGTGCTGTGTCTCACTCTCCTTAAGAAAATTACAGTGAAAAAAGGAACGCACGCGATGTTGGCTTTGCTCATTCCCTTCGGACTTCTTTTTTCCTGGCTTTATTTCCACAATTACCTGGCCACCGGGAATTTAATTCCCACCAATTTTGACTGGGCCCGGGCCATTCTCCCGTCCACGACTTTCGGACGCGCTTTCATGCCGGATCTGAAAAGTGTCGGATTTTTGTCGCGCCCTTTTTCGGGAGATAAACTATTTTATCCGCTATATCATTTGTCCTCATCCCTCTTTGGCGCGGTGGAATTTGATTGGGAGAGGTCCCGAAACCTTTTTAAATGGACGGCGTGGCTTTTATTTTCAATCCGTCTATTGATTCAACTTTTGGCGGTAGGATTTTCATGGACAAGCCGGCCCGCCCGGTGGGCGGTATCCATTTTGGTCATCGCTTCTTTATTTCAACTCATTTTCTTCTTTCGATACCCCACCCCCCTCCATATGAGTTTTCGATATGTGGCATGGACGTGGATTCTCTGGGGAATTTTATATTTCAACTTGATTCGAACGGCTTCGTTATCGAGCCGGCCGTGGATTCGTAAATCCATTTATGGTTTGTTATGTGTGTCGGTGGGTTTACAGGGACTTTTTCTGTGGGCGATGACTTAATGGGGCGGCTTTAATTCCAAATTCCAGGGCAAGGTTCATTGCAATGAAGGCAACGTCCAGGGGCGGATAATCGGCTTGATTTGGTTTGAAACCCGTCTCTTTCAATAAGTACCCGACCGCACTTTGAACAGAATGTCGAACTTTCTTCCACATCACGAATATTGCCGGTGTAAACAAAACGAATCCCGCTTTTTCGGGCGATATCCCGGGCATCAAACAACGTTTGGGGAGGAGTGGGTGGGGTGTCATTCATTTTCCAATCCGGATGAAAAGCCGAAAAATGGATGGGCACGTCCGGCCCCAGGTTCGTTATGATCCAATCGGCCATCGCGTTTAATTCCTTGGGGGAATCATTTTCCCCTGGGATGAGGAGGGTGGTGACCTCCAGCCAGGCTTTTGTTTGTCGTTTGATATAGACAAGAGTTTCGAGGACATCTCCCAATTTTCCGCCGGCCACGTTTCTATAAAACTTTTCTGAAAAGGCTTTGAGATCCACGTTGGCCGCGTCCATATAACGAAAAAAATGCTCTCTCGCTACGCCGTTGATGTAGCCATTGGTGACGGCCACAGCCTTGATGCCAAGAGATCGGGCCGCTTTTGCCGTGTCTACGGCGAATTCGTGGAATATGATGGGCTCGTTATAGGTAAACGCCACGCTTTTCGCGCCCCGCTCCCGGGAGAGCTGAGCGATGTCTTCCGGAAAAGCGTCCAGGGGCAATTGATGCTCTTCCCGGGATTTACTGATGTTCCAGTTCTGACAAAACCGGCAATTGAGGTTACATCCAATAGTGCCGAATGAAAGAACTGTGGATCCGGGGAGAAAATGATAAAGCGGTTTTTTTTCAATGGGGTCCAAGGCGATGCCGCTCGTTTTTCCATAAGTGGTAAGTACAATTTGGTCCTCAAGGCGTTGGCGAACATAACAAAACCCATGCTGACCCTCTTTCAACCGGCAATACCGGGGACAAGCGTCGCACTGGATTCGGCCGTCGGGAAGCCGATGCCAAAACTCCGAGGGAACCGTATGGGGATTTCTATCGTTAACCATAATGGGATATATTAGGAAAAATCACCCAAGGAGGTTTTCACCATGTCGCTCACTCTATCAACCATGCTTCCCTTAAAATCAAAAGCCCCCGATTTCAAATTGGGAGATGTGATATCAGGAAAGGTGTTTACGCTGAAAGATTTCGCGGACAAAAAATTGCTGCTTGTCATGTTTATATGCCGCCATTGTCCGTATGTTCAGCACATCAAAAAAGAATTGGCAAACCTGGGCCGGGAATATCCCCCAAAAAATGTGGCCATGGTGGCCATTAGTTCCAACGACGCGGAAAATTATGCCGAAGACGCCCCGACGGGCTTAAGAGAAATGGCCCGAGAATCGAATTTTAGTTTTCCATTTCTCTATGACGAGGACCAAAGCGTGGCCAAGGCGTATTCCGCCGCCTGCACGCCGGACTTCTTTTTGTTTGACCAGAATCGGCAGCTCATTTACCGAGGCCAATTGGACGATTCCCGGCCCGGAAACGGAAAACCCGTGACGGGGGCTGATCTTCGAATGGCGTTGGACGCCGCCTTGGCGGGCCAGCCCATCGACCCCCACCAGAAACCCAGCGCGGGGTGCAACATCAAATGGAAGCGGGGGATGGAGCCAGCTTATTCTCGACGATGACCCAAAGGCATTTCTTCCGTCAGGAATATCTCAGGGCGACGAACCCCTTCGTCATGCCGAGAAGTTTCTGCTCGGCACGAGAAGTTTTTGCTCGGCACGAGAAGTTTCTGCTCGGCACGAGAGGTTTCTGCTCGGCACGAGCCCTGAGCAGAAACATCTCAGGGTGACGGACCTCTTCGTCATGCCGAGAAGCTTCTGCTCGGCACGAGCCCTGAGCAGAGGCATCTCAGGGCGACGAACCTCTTCGTCATGCTGAGAGATCAATCAGTTGAAAGAAATGCCCGTCTCCCAGGAAATAAACTGCGAGATCCTGCCGGAGGCCACGAATAGCTGAAAAGACGAAAAAAACTCTCCAAATTTTCGGCGTGTTTTTATAACCTGCAAAGGAAAATTTGGCTAATTTGTCGCAAGGAACGACCAGAAGGTGATTTGTGCATTAAGTCGTCTTGCGGTTTTCCGTCTCAAAAGTAAAGCTTTAGATATGAGGTTAGATGGAATGAAGCGTCTCTTAATAATCGGTTTAATAATGGCGGGAATGTCGGGATTTTCCTGGGCCGGCGAGGAAAGCGTCGGAATGGATGATTTGAAATCTTACTACACTAAAGAGAAGGCTTATTGGGACCAATTTCTTGAAACCAATTGCGCCCCCGGAATAGAAACCAAAAAATGCCAAGTCGCCCAAAAAATGCAGGAAACTTACGTTTATCTTCTGACCGATTTGATGCGAGATAAAGCGGTTCAACGCGTTCGGCGAAGCGAGCCGACCCGCGTTGTTTACGAAGTCCCCCTCGCTCCTTCTCCAGTTGAAGAAAGCGCCGCCCTCGTCGAACCCCAGACAGCGGCGGAAGACATTCCCTAATTTTAGACGTCCAACACCACCCGCGCCAAATACCCGCCGGCTGTTTTTTTGGCTTCCAAACTGTGAAACGTGACCGCTTTGATGTCGGCCCGTTCTTGATGCCTTTGTGGATCGAGAGGTTCGCCCCCCATGACCGCCACCAGTTCGAATCCTTTCTCTGCTTCATGGACATTGATGGTTTGAGCTGAAAGAAGCAAGCCTTTCACGTCTTTTAAATAAACCAGCTCTTGGAGGAATTGATACAGGAGAATGTCCAGATGGCGGTTGGACAATTCCAATTTAATGTTCTCGGTGGTTTTAAGATCTTGGGGATTATCTATTTGGACCGCCAGGAAGGCGTCAGCGGCATCGGAGAAGAGGCCGTTTAGATCTGTGGCTTCCACTTCAAAGGCAATGTCGGCAATCGCGATGTCTTCGAGAAAACGAAAAGTCATAAATATCCTTTCACTCGTTAACCTTTGACGTTTCCGATGGGAATAAACCGCGCCACTTTCCGCGTGAGCCCCGACTGGTCCGCCGACGCCACCACTTCATCGACATCTTTATAGGCATCCCCCGCCTCTTCAGCCAATCCCCCCATCGATGTGCTTCGGACATAAATTCCATGGGTTCGCATTTTGGCCAAAAGCTCCGATCCGCGGAATTGTTTTTTCGCTTGGGTCCGGCTCATCGTCCGGCCGGCGCCATGAGCGGTAGTATGAAACGACTGAGCGGAAGAAGTTTGACCCATTAAGAGATAGGAGCCGGTTTCCATGCTTCCGCCGATAATCACCGGCTGCCCCAGATCCCGCAAATCTTCGGGGAGCTCTTTAAACCCGGGGCCGAAAGCGCGGGTGGCGCCTTTCCGGTGAATGAGTAATTTTTTCGGGTGGCCGTTGGTGACATGTTCCTCCACTTTGGCCGTGTTGTGAGAAATGTCGTACACCTGCCGCATTCCGAGGTCTCGCGGACTTTTTCGTAAGACCTCTTCAAATATTTCCCGGGTGTGGTAAAGAATCATCTGGCGATTGGCAAATGCCATATTCAACGCGCAGTTCATAGCAGCAAAATAAGCCTGGCCTTCGGGGCTCTTAAAGGGGGCGCAGGCCAGCTCCCGATCCGGCAGTTTTAAATGGAACTTGGACGCCATGAGCCCGACGAATTTTTCGATGTAATCGCTGGCGACTTGGTGGCCAAACCCGCGGCTACCGCTATGAAACATAATTACAATTTGATTGGGGAATAGTCCCAGCCGGGAAGCGATGTTTTCATCAAAAATATTTTCTTTCTTGAGCACCTGAATTTCCAGGTAATGGTTCCCGGAGCCCAGCGTTCCCACTTGGCTCAAGCCCCGCTCCACCGCCCGTTCTGAGACCGCGCTGGAGAAAGCGCCTTCTACACAACCCCGGGCTTCGGTGCGATCTAAATCTTCTTTTTCTCCGTACCCGCGGTCCACGCACCATTTGGCGCCTTTTTCCAAGAGATCTCTAAATTCGCCGCGATTCAGTTTTAGAAGGCCCTTTGTCCCCACACCCACCGGAATTCGATCAAATAAAGCATTCACCAATTCTTCAATCTTGGGTTGAACTTCATCAACGGTGAGATCTGTTGAGATGAGACGCATTCCGCAATTAATATCAAAGCCAATTCCTCCCGGAGAGATAACCCCATCTTCTTCTCGGAAAGCGGCCACTCCGCCAATCGGAAATCCATATCCCCAGTGAGCGTCCGGCATGCAACATACGTATTTCTCCAACCCGGGAAGACAGGCCACATTCGAAATTTGATCAAAAACGCCCCCGTCCATCTGTTCAATGAGTTTTTGGGTGGCAAAAAGACGCGCCGGCACGCGCATGCCTTGTTTGAAGGTGGTGGGGAGCTCCCACACGGTGTCTGATATTTTTTTTAACGCTTGTATTTGAGCCATAAATTCACCTGTTATTTATATGTGCATAGGTGCATAAGTTTCCCTCACCCCGGCCCTCTCCCAGAGGGAGAGGGAGGAAGAGAGCGCATCACTAAAGAATTCGGGTTCCCTCTCCCTTGGGGAGAGCCAAAAGAAAGCGGACTCCCTCTCCCGCTTGCGGGAGAGGGAAACCTAAGAAATGCGCCTCTCCCTTAAAGAAAGCGGACTCCCTCTCCCGCTTGCGGGAGAGGGCCGGGGTGAGGGCGCTAGAAAAGGAATGCACTTCCTTTCCCTCTAAGGAGAGGGCCAGGCCCGCCCGCCGGTGCCCGAAGGGCGAAGGCGGGGTGAGAGTCAAAAGAAAAAGTAAAATATCCTTCGATGAAAATATCCCTGACCTTATTGATTCCTTTCTTTCTATTCGCCGGTTGCATAGTCACACCCAGCCGTAACACCCGCGATATATCAGATTACACGGGGTTCCTTCCCATCGATGAAAACACAATGATTTACTGGAATCCGCAAAAGAAAATCCGGGATTACAAAAAGTTTTTTCTCGAAAATATTGAGGTCTATCCGAATCCCAGGAAAAAAATAAACCCGGAAGATCGAACCCTATTCACAAATTGGGAACCTGTCCTTTACGAAAAAACCCGGGAAAATCTCAAAGGCCGATATCCTTGGATGGACGCCCCCGGAAAAAATATTTTATCCGTTAAAATCCGCATTTATGACATCAAACCTTTCCGGTGGCTCACCTCCGCCACAGGAACCCGGTATTTAAAGGCCGATACCGCGACGAAGGGAAGCAAGTTCTATGTGGAATGCTTCGACGGAAAAACCAAGGAGCTCATTTTTGGTTTGGCCACGTTGGTTCCGGGAGAAAATTATATGGCTTTTCAAGACCCTGAACTTATTCCCAATGTTGAAGAAGTCTATATCCAATGGCTGTCTTTCTTGCGGTCGATGTTGAACAAATCCCTCGAAATTCCCAACCCTCTTATTCCAGATAAGCCAGCTTCTTCAACATCCCCCCGTCAATAATAAAATTTCCGCCCGTCACAAATGAGTTCTTAGAATCAGCCAAAAATGCCGCCATTTCCGCGATGTCTTCCGGTTTTCCCACCCGGCCCGCGGGATGCTGAGTGTGATCGATCTCTCGAAGTTTCAAATAATAGGACGATGAGGATTTCTGCCAATTCGTTGTATCGATCCAACCCGGACTAATAGAGTTCACCCGAACACAAGGGCCCAAGCTCACCGCCAGACAGTGAGTTAAAGCCAATATTCCCCCCTTCGACGATCCGTACGCTTCCTGATTTTTATCTGACGCCAGCCCACGCACCGAAGCGATATTTATAATGGCGCCTTTGGTTTTTTTCAAATGGGGGGCGGCATATTTAGACATGAGAAATGGGCCGGTGAGGTTGGTTTGAATGGTGCGGTTCCAATCTTTAAGGGAAATCTTATCAAGCGGTTGGAAGCGGACAAGCCCCGCGTTATTGACGAGAACGTCCAGCCGGCCAAATCTCTCAATTGTTTTTTTGATTACATTTTTAACTGAATTTTCTTTGGTAACGTCCGTGTGAACAAAATAGGTTCGCCCAAAGGCTGAAAATTGTTTTTCCGTTTCTTTTCCGCCTTCCACGTCGATTTCAGCGATAACGACGTCCATGTATTCATCCAAAAAACGCCGGGCGATGGCCCTTCCAATGCCTTGGCCGGATCCGGTGATAATAGCGACACGATTTTCTGATTTTTTCATGAGTTTTTCCTCCCCTTTAAAGAAATTACTTTGAAAATTCCTCCGTAATGAGCCGGGCATGCCGATTAAAACTGAAATAATTCCAAGCCCATTGGAAAAATACCAAAATCCGGTTTTCAAACGACACCAAGCCCATTAAATGAATAAAAAGCCACACCAGCCAAGCCAATGGACCGGAAAGTCGAATCCAATTTAAATCCGCGACGGCTTTGGTTCGTCCGATGGTGGCCATTTTTCCTCGGTCACGATATTGGAAAGGAGGACGCGTCCGATTGGAAATTCTGGCTTTGATGATTTTGGCCACATATCTCCCCTCCTGTATCGCAACGGGCGCCACGCCGGGAAGGGTTTTTCCGTCGGGTGTTTTGAAATTGGCCAAATCCCCGATCACAAAAATATCCGGATGGCCGGCGATGGTCAAATCCGGCTGAACGAGGACGCATCCTTTCTTATCCAATTGCGCGCCGGTTGATTCCGCCAATCTTTTCCCCAATGAAGACGCCCTCACCCCCGCCGCCCAAACGACCGTGCGGGTCAAAATTGTTTCTTCTTCCGTTTCCCCTTTCAAAATAACCCGATCGGGCATCACCTGGTTCACCGCCATACCTGTTTTTACGACGACCCCCAAATTCTCCAGCTCTTTATGCGCCTTCGCGCATAGGGCCGGAGGATAAGCCGGAAGAACCGTTTTCATGGCATCCACCAGGACGATTCGCGCGTCGGCGGGATTAATGAAGCGGAAGTTTTCTTTAAAGGTATCGCGGGCCAGTTCCGCGATGGCCCCCGCCATCTCCACCCCTGTGGGCCCGGCCCCCACAATGACAAAGGTCAAAAGTTTTTTTCTTTCTTCCGCGGCGGGTTGTTTTTCGGCCAGTTCAAACGCCATAAGAATTCGCCGCCGGATATCCGCGGCGTCTTCGATGGATTTCAGCCCTTGCGCCAAGGGAGCCCACTCATCATGGCCAAAGTAATCATGGCTGGCGCCGGTGGAAATAATGAGCGTGTCGTAATGGACCTCGAAATCTTTTAACTGAACCATTTTGTGCCGGGGATCAAAACCAATCACTTCACCCAAAATGACTTGGGCGTTTTTTTGATTTTTAAGGATTTCCCGAAGCGGAGAAGAAATGTTAGTGGCCGATAACCCGCCGGTGGCCACTTGATAAAGGAGCGGTTGAAATAAATGGAAATTCCGCCTGTCTAAGAGCGTCACTTTGACGGGGACATTGGCCAGAGCCCGGACCGCGGTTAAGCCGCCGAATCCGCCGCCAATGACGACCACGTGATGCCTTAAATTTTTGTCCATGAATAATTTCTTCCAAGGCTCTAAGACTTATATTGATCTGAGGGACGATAAGTTAATACGAAACGTAAAATTTTTCCGCGCATTCCATGAGGGTCTCCGGAAGAGTCGGATGGGGATGCACAATTTCAGCCAAATCCTGCGCGGTCGCCGCCATTTCAATGGCCAACACGCCCTCGCTAATAAGCTCTCCCGCGCCATAGCCGCAAATGCCAACCCCTAAAATCCGATCCGTCTGAGGATCGATAATAAGTTTGGTGAGTCCCTCCGGATGCC
>JAKLIS010000400.1 GCA_022709485.1 Elusimicrobiota bacterium
GAAGTATGGTGGTGTCTGCGGCGAATTGTTCAACGAATTTCCGCAGGACCGGATAGGTCGCCATAATTTCACTTCGAATCGATTTTATTGGTTTGATCTTGGATAACAGCGGTTCTTTTTCCCGAAGATTAATATCCAAGAGTTTTTCAAATAATTCCCGCTCCAGATAATCCGCGACTCGAATGCCCGTGCGGCCCACTTTATCAGAATAGGCCGGGCCGATGCCTTTCCTGGTGGTTCCGATGATTCCGGTTTTCACTCCGGTTTCTCGCAGGGTGTCAATGTATTTATGGTAAGGGAGAATGATATGAGCGCCCAAAGATAAAAAGAGCCGCCCTTTGACCGGGATTTTTTTTCTTTCTAGAAACTCAACTTCTTCCTTGAGCGCTGCGGGGTCCACGACCACGCCGTTTCCAATCACCCCTTTTTTGTTGGGTTCCAAAATCCCGGACGGAATCAAATGCAAAACAAAGTGTTTTCCGTCGAACACAACGGTGTGCCCGGCGTTATTACCGCCTTGATACCGAACGATGTAATCCGAATTTTTTCCGATTAAGTGGACGATTTTTCCTTTGCCCTCGTCCCCCCACTGGGCGCCGACTACGACTAATGCTGGCATTATATATGAACCCCCATTTTTTTGAGATCTTGTGTGAGCGGAGCAAAGCCCCGGTACACAATCCCCTTCATTCCGATTTTGGTCGCGCCACGAACATTGGCGCGAAGGTCATCTATGAAAATGCTCTGATCCGGTTTGACCGCGAATTGAGAGACAGCTAATTTAAAAATTTTGGGATCGGGTTTTCGAATTCCGATCCGATGCGACAACCACATTCTGTCAAAATCGTTGAAGAATTTGTATTTCCTAATTAAGTAGGTGGCGTGCAGGTGGTTGGTATTGGAGATAAGCCCGACTTTATAACCCTTTTTGAGCTGTCGAATAAGCTGGGTGACGGGGGTATTTAAGTCAAAAATGTCATTAAAGGCTTGGACAAAACGACCATAGCCCAATCCCCTTAATTTGCAGTGGAAAATCATCTTTCGAAACCATTCCCGGGGAGACAGGGCGCCTTTCTCAAAATCATTGATAATGGCGTCTTTTGTGAACAAATCTAACATTTTATCCTGAGAAATAGACGAGAACCCGGCCAGTTTCTTGGCCAGACGATAACCATCCACGGGCAGTATCACATTGCCCAGGTCGAAAAACACCGCTTTAATCATATGTGTTGGATTTAATCCTTGGTGGTTTGTTGGGGCATGTGAGCCTAGCAAAAGGCCTCAAAAGGGGTCAAGTCGCTACTGTCGTCCTTTGAGAGGGACTTCTTAAAAGGCGTCAGTAGCGACTTGACCCCTTTTCTTGTAAAATCACGGCCATGATTTATCGTCGAGGAATTCGATTATTTTTGCTCATTTTGGGGCTTCTTCCGGGCCTTCTCTTCGCTGATATCATGGACCCGGTGGTGAGCGAAAAGACGGTTCAACAATTACTTAATTTGCCGTATGGCGTGTCGGGCCAGCCATCCGTTATTTTAAGGTCGAAGCACGTCGAATTGGTTCAATTTTTTGGCGGGGGCGTGCAAAGCCGCCGGGGATTTGTGGTCAAAAATGGGCTGATTCGAGATGGGTTGTGGTTGGACCTAAGAAACAGGGGCGAACAGCCGTGGGCCAGCGCCAGCGTCAAATTTCGTGAGCCCTTAGATGTGACCGAGTATAATTCCTTGGTTGTCTGGGTTCGCCCT
>JAKLIS010000401.1 GCA_022709485.1 Elusimicrobiota bacterium
ATCCATTTTTTTTCTATCCCCTTTCTCACGGCCTCTACGCGGGTTTTAACACCCATCTTTTTAAAAATCGTGTTGAGATGATTTTTGACGGTTCTTTCGCTCATCGCCAAATGAACGGCCAATTCTTTGTTGGCCAAACCTTGACCCAGTTCTTCCAAAACCTTTTGTTCGGTGAGGGTCAAAATATTTATGGCTTCAAAAGCGTCTAAATCCGCTTCATTAAATTCTGCCTGGGTTGACTCAATAATTTTTCTTCCTTTCACAACTTTTCGAATGGTTCTTATGATAGCCGCCGCGCCGTCCATTTTTGAGTGATAACCGGCCGACCCGGCCCTGGCGGCTTCGGCCTTATGATCTTCGTCTTCATACATAGACACGACAATGATTTTTAAATTTGGATGGTATTCGCGAAGGAGTCGAATGGCCGACACGCCGCCCATTTGGGGCATGCATAAATCAATAATTAAAACGTCTAATGTGTTTTTTTGGGCCATCCGGAGAGCGTTTTTTCCGTCCCCCCCTTCGGCCACCACTTCGAAATCTGGTTGATTCATTAATAGGTCTTTCAATCCTTCGCGAAAGAGCACATGGTCATCCACGAGCCCCACCCGAATCTTTTCTGCCTTTTTCATGACGACACCGCCTTCAAGTTTATGGGGCGAGAGGGCGCCTTATTCATATTGAATCGCAAAGTCACAGTGGTTCCTTCTCCTTCACGGCTTTTAAGGTCAATTTTCCCATCATGGCTTTCAACAATTTTTTTCACGATGGCCAATCCCAACCCCGTGCCTTGGCTTTTTGTCGTAAAAAAAGGTTCAAAAACTTTTTTCTGAATGCCGGGGTGGATACCGTATCCATTATCCATCACGGACAAAACTATCTGATCGCGGTTTTTCTCAGTTCGAATGACCAGTTTTCCTTCTTCTTTTACGGCATCTCCCGCATTTTGAATCAGATTGGAGAGGACTTGTTTGATGTCGGTTTTATTGATGAATAAGGGAGGGATACCGTTGGCCAGCTCGGTTTTTACCGAGATTGTTTCAGGCAATGGGAGCGTATCCAAAAGCCCTCTAATAAGCGCATTAATATCAACATTCTCAGGTTTATTGTCCCCATTTTTCGAAAAACTCAGGATATCCATTAAAATTTCATTCGATGTTTTTACTTCGCATTCAATAATGTCCAAATGCTTGGCTACCCGTGGATCTTTCTCCCCCAACTGTTCTCTTAAATAGCTCGTTGAATTTTTAATGACCGCCAGAGCCGTTCGCATCTCATGACTGATGACATTTGCCATTTGTCCGATGGCCGCCAGTTTTTCCCGGTGGGAAATTTCTTTTTCCGCCCGGCGGGCCGCGCGAATACCAATCAAAACCGTTAACAGCGCCACCAATATCAAACCGCAAAATAATTCCAAGGCCAATTTAATCGCCGGGAAATAAACAGCGGCCCACGGACGACGGATTTCAATTTGCCATCCCGACTCCGGGATGAATTCCTTTTTTCCTAAAGTCGTCATCCCCGCGTAAGCGGAGACCCAGGTTGTAAACCGGTTTTTAAACTTCGTGTTCGAGGCCTGGATCCCCGCTTTCGCGGGGATGACGACTCGCTTCATTCGATCAGGCTGCAATATCGAGTTGATCCCTGCCGAATCTCCCCGTCCGGCAATTTTGTGGCCATTTTCAAAAATAGAAATTTCATCCGAGAATTCGGCTAGTAAATGAGTCAACGGTCTCAA
>JAKLIS010000402.1 GCA_022709485.1 Elusimicrobiota bacterium
GAAACGTACTTGGTATGAATCGGCGATTCCCGCGTCGCCATCGCCGCCTGGGGCGGTCCAAGCCAAACGAATTTCGCCCGGGTTGTATCCCGCGAGGGCGGTCAAATTTGAAATAGAACCGGGGACGCCTGCTTGGAGGGGTGAACGAGAAAAAAAGAAGGTTAAACCGAGGGCGAGGAAAAATCCAATCCATCTCAAGGTCTTAGAGAAACCTATTTTTTCTCCCATGTTTTTAAATAGGCCATCCATAAAAATAATAAATACTCCCCCATCTCTAGCGGCTTTCAACGGAGAGTTTTTCACGAAAATCTCTACTAACTTTAGCTTCTATAAGTTTAATGTAAATCTATTGATTTTCAATAGTTTCCATAAGTTTCCGGGGTGACTAACGGGCTCAAAATCAAGTGTTTTCGGAAAGTGCTTATTTATCTGAATCGATATTAGAATTCGCAACTTAGATTGGGGGGGTAAACAAAAAAGGCAACAAGGGTTCTGGAAAGGTTGGGAATCTTATTTTGCCAATTCGAAAAGGGAGTTGGCCGCAGAGGCCACATCTTCGTTGGGGTCTTCAAGAAGAGGTCGAACGGCGGCCAGTACTTTCTCGCTAACCTTGCTTTGTAGGCCGCGGACGGCCTCGAGCCGCACGATAGGGGACGTGTCCTCCAACGATTTAATTAGAATATCCGTAAAGCTTTGATCGTCTTTTACGTTCAAGGCAATGACGGCTTCTTTTCGAATCCAGAAATCATCATCTTGAAGAGCTTTTTCAAAAATCGGCCTTCCACCTTTCATTTGCCGGCTAAAAGCCCGTATTACTTTGACTTTTGATTCCCGATCTAAAAGGGAGAATTTTTCCGCCGTCAAAGCCACCGCTTCCTCACCAAAACTAATGAGCGCCCAAGCGACCGCTTCTCTAACTCCGGAATCGTTGTCCGCCATAAAATCGGACAGAACGAGAGTAGTCGATTTCGCCCCCAAGCTTTGAAGGGCATTGATATAAATCCTCTTAGAGGGTCCTTCCAAAAGAGGAAGTTGCTCAACAATAAAAGGAGATAGCGCCGGGTGGCGAGTGCGGCAAAGGACTTCGACAGCCAAATCTTTTACTTTCGGGTTTTCATCCTGGAGCAACTGAAAAACCAAATCGTCCGGGATGGAATCTGGCGTCGCGAATTTCATTTTTTCAAGCGAAGAAATTTTTTCCAGAGGGCTTAGTGATGAAAATCTAAATTTTTCATTTTGCATACTTAAATACATATCCCCAAAAGCCCTTATTTGCAAGACTTTTGAAGTATGAATAATTCCTCAATTTCAAACTATATTGGAAAAAACCAATTGATCTTCCATAATTAAACCCATGGAGACTCAACTTCTTGCCTGTGATATTGAAAAACCCTCAAGAACCCGGAAAAAACTCCAAGATCTACAAACACAATTTCAAAAATCTAAAAGAAGTGAAGTTCTAGCCACGGGATTTCGGTCCTCCAAAAAAGCTCTTCTTCGAATCCTCCTTATTACCCTCTTCATTTTTTTGTGGGATACCGCCCAGATTTCCGGCGCCGAAAATCATGATCTTCCCGGCCTTTCAGCCCTTCTCCACTCTCTCGACGATTCCAAAAATTCCGAGAACTTATTTTGGAAAGGAGAGGAGAGGCGCCTTGTCGTGGCAAAAATCGCCATGCTGGGACCGGGAGCCATTGCGCAAATAATCGACGCATTAAAAGACAAAAGCCCCGTTG
>JAKLIS010000403.1 GCA_022709485.1 Elusimicrobiota bacterium
GCGGAGACATGCTGCCCTTCTGATGCTGGGAATTTACTGGCATCGTTTTAAATCCAACCCACTGGCTTTCTCGGGCGCCATTGTCATTTTGATGTTGGTCGCGTTGGCCTTCTTGGCCCCCTGGCTGATTCCCGCCGATCCCTCCCAACAAGATGTTTTTTTTAGATTAAAACCTCCGTCAGGACAGTTCTGGTTCGGAACCGATGACTTGGGGCGGGACGTTTTCAGCCGAATTCTCATGGCCACTCGAATTTCACTCACGATCGGTTTTATGGCCGCCTTTATCTCGATTGGAATCGGAACCTTCATCGGCCTCATCTCAGGATATTGGGGGGGGCGAATTGACGCTTTTTGGATGCGGCTCGTGGATGTTTTCCTCTGTTTCCCGACTCTTTTTCTAATACTTATGATCCTGGGGGTTTTGGAAAAACCCAGCATCATCATGGTGATGGTGGTCATCGGCGTGACCTCCTGGCCGGGCCTGGCCCGAATGGTGCGGGGGGAAGTTTTAAGCATGCGGGAACGGGATTTTATGCTGGCCGCCAAAGGCCTCGGGCTCTCCACGCCTCGCCTTCTATTTGTCCACCTTCTTCCCAACGTCGTTTCTCCGGTCATTGTGGCCACCACGCTCACTGTGGGCCACGCGATTTTGATTGAATCGGGTTTATCCTTCCTCGGATTGGGCGTTCAACCGCCGGATCCCTCATGGGGAAATATTCTCACCTCGGGAAAAGATTTTATTCATGTCGCGTGGTGGCTTTCCCTTTTTCCGGGTTTGGCCATTCTTTTAACCGTGCTCGCCTTCAATCTTCTCGGGGAAGGTTTGAGAGACGTCCTGGATCCTAGAATTCAATGAACGCCCTCCTCACGGTCAATAATCTCTCCGTGGAATATCATAGCCGGGGGGCTATTGTTCCGGCTGTCAAAAATCTGACCTTCTCTATCGCCAAGGGGCATACGTTGGGGTTGGTGGGAAAATCCGGGTGTGGAAAATCCACGGCGGGCCTCGCCATCATGGGACTCCTTCCGGAAAATGAAAGCCGCGTCAAAGAAGGATCTCTTTTTTTTCAAGGCCGAAACCTTTTAAATCAAGACCCCGAAGCCTGGCGGCTCACCCGGGGCCGGGAGATCGCCATGATTTTTCAAGATCCGTTTTCTTCCCTGAACCCCGTCTTTCGAATCGAAGATCAAATAAAAGAGGCGCTGGACCCCAAATCGGGATCCGGCCATTCGGCGCGGGCCAAAGAGCTTTTAGATCACGTTCAATTAAAAGACTCCCAACGAATTTTGAATTCTTATCCCCATCAGTTATCCGGCGGTCAAAGGCAGCGGGTGATGATCGCCATGGCGATTGCTCAAAATCCCGCGCTTCTGATTGCCGACGAGCCCACCACCGCGCTGGACGTCACCGTTCAGGCGGACATAATGGCGCTTCTCCGGAATCTTCAACGGGAGTATCACATGTCGGTTCTTTTTATCACGCACAACTTGGGCCTCGTGAAAGGATTTGCCGATGACCTGGCGGTCATGTTTAAAGGAAGTATTGTGGAGCAAGGCCCCACGTCCCAAATTCTTAAAAATCCCCAGCATCCGTACACCCAAGGCCTTTTAAATTGCATTCCGAAACTGGCGCCCTCCACCGGCCCCATCCCGCTTTTGGCAGATGAATACATGGAAGCGTGAGTATCGTCATTCCCGCGAAAGCGGGAAGCCGTCGTCCCG
>JAKLIS010000404.1 GCA_022709485.1 Elusimicrobiota bacterium
GCTCCCACCCGAAGCTCTATAAATATGGGTGTCAAATGACCGCGCTTCGTATCCCAAATTGGCCTCACTGGTGCCGGGAACCCGCTTTTTTGTGCGGATATTAATAATGCCGCCGACCGAATTCGCCCCATAAAGAACGGAAGACCCTCCCCGGACTATCTCAATCCGTTCGATATTATCGGTGGGGATTAACGACAAATCCACATTTTGAATCGACACCCCGGCGAGCGGCTGCTCATCAATCATGACTTGCATCTGAGTGGAATTCGGGACGGCGCGCATACGAACGGAAGAGAAGCTTCCAAGATTGCCTGTCTTGCTAATATTGACCGACGGAGAAAGGCTCAATACTTCGTCGACCGTTTTGGCCCCTTTTGCCTTTATTTGGTCTTGGGTGATGATTGAAACATTGGAAGGCAATGACGGAAGCGTCTCCTCAGTGCGGGTCAACGTGAGAAAGGGCCCCTCTTCAGGATTTTCTTGGGCTTTGGATATATTTTGAATATGACAGGTGAGCGCAAACAACAAACCACAAAAGTACCACTTTGATTTTTTCATTTTAATCTCCCTTTGATTTTTAGAATCGCAGGTGGAGATGGGGAATATAAAAAACCCCAGGCTCCGACGGGAGTCCTGAGGTAAAGTCAAAAAAATTAAACCTCACTTCGCCAACTATCCCAACGAATCGACGAAAGCTCCCTCCCTAGGCAGGTCTCCTGGCTTATGGATCGTCCGAACCTTTTGTCTTCCCATCCGCTCAACGGCGGAAAGTGACATCATTTGATTCGTCCCCAATTACAGTGGCGGGACCGCTCTCGAATGGGGGATTTAAATTTAATCCCTTCACGAGATTCCCTATTCTCCTCGCGAATAATTTCTTATTCGAAAGGCACCTAAGGACTGATAACGAGGGGGACGTTAGCAAAAAGGTAATGTGGTGACAAATTTTTCGATTTACTCTCACCCGCCTTCGCCTTGCGGGCTACGGCGGGAAAGCCTCGGCGCTCTCCCACTCACCCGCCGTAGGCGGGCTCGCGAGAGAGGGAGAACAAATGCGGGTTTCCTTTGGGAATGGGAAACCCGAAATCGAGCGAGTCTCTCTTTCTGACAGATCTGGGGTCAAGAGCTCTAATAAAATACGCCCTCCTTCTCCCTTTGAGAGAGGGCCGGAGCATACCCGCCGTAGCCCGGAGGGCGAAGGCGGTTGAGGGGCTCCCTCGACGGTAATAATAGGAGGAACCATCCAAAAATCCGGTTGAAAACACCAGGCGTTCGTCGTCCTCAAATAAACAACCGTAGAAATAAGCGCGTCTTTTAATTAGGATATTGACATGCGATTAATCTGTTATTACAATTCATGCATGCTTTCAAAAAGCGGAATTCAAGCTATCAAAGCCGTCGCGGCCTTAGCTGAACTGGAAAAAGGGGCTTTTTCCGGGGCGGCGGCTATTGCAGAACAAACCGGAGCGCCCCAGAATTATCTTGGAAAGTTGATGCAGACATTATCTCGGCACGGAATTTTAACCTCCCAGAAAGGTTCCGGAGGGGGATTTCAGTTGGCTCATGGTCCTGAAGACATCTCTCTTTATGATGTGGTCGAACCCATCGAACATGTGAGCAAGTGGAACGGATGCATTATGGGCAAAGAAAAATGCGGTGATGATAATCCCTGTCGGCTGCACAATCGATGGGAAAAAATCCGTGAGTCCTATTTAAATTTT
>JAKLIS010000405.1 GCA_022709485.1 Elusimicrobiota bacterium
TTTAAACAAATCAATAAGAGGAGCGCGATCAAATGGTTCTTGAAGGTTGCATTTGACGCCGCGATAGGTTGTTTCAGAGACTCCCAGGGCGCTGGCCGCGTTTTTGATGAGGCGCTCCGCCAAGTCCATCATGGTGTCAACGTTTCCAAACGCTTCGTAGGATTCAAGAATAGTGAATTCCGGATTATGCCGGGTGTCGATTCCTTCATTCCGGAAACAGCGTCCAATCTCATAAACCTTTTCAAGCCCCCCCACCAAAAGCCGTTTTAAATAGAGTTCCGGGGCGATCCTCATATAAAGATCCAGGTCGAGGGCTTCATGATGCGTGATGAAAGGTTTGGCCGCGGCCCCGCCGGGAACAGCTTGCATCATTGGCGTTTCCACTTCAATAAAGCCGAGGTCATCCAATGTTTTTCGAAGCGTGGAAATTATTTTGGATCGCGCGAGAAACCGGTTTCGACTTTCAACGTTTGTCCCCAAATCAATTTCACGCTGGCGGCTTCTTGTTTCAATGTCGGTGACGCCATGGAACTTCTCCGGCCAGGGGCGCATGGCCTTGGACAGAATTTCGAAAGACTCTAACTGGATAGAGAGTTCACCTGTTTTGGTGCGGCAAATTTTTCCCGCGACGCCGATGACATCCCCAATATCCGAGTCCTTCACAAAATGCTGATAAAGATCCGGTCCCACGTCGTGGAGATTGAGTTTGATTTGAAGCTTGCCGGTTCGGTCATGAATATGGGCAAAACATAGTTTCCCCATGTCCCGGCGGGTGAGCATCCGACCGGCAAGATGAAGGGTTTCGTTGGAAAGGGCCAGTCCTTCCTCGCCTTGTTTGACGATAAGGGGCTCATATTTCTCATGAACCTGCAAAAGTGAATGGGTCCTTGGGTACCTGCGGCCATACACGGTCTTTCCTTGGCTTTTCAGGTGAGCGATTTTTTCCCGGCGCAATTGAATAATTTGTTCAACGGGCGGTGCTTTTTCTTGAGGAGGTTGAGAATTTTGAGACGGTTTTGGTTTGTTCATTTTTTTAAGCGGTTTGATTGAAAACCTTCGGTTATTTCTTTGGGGCCAAAGATTCTTGTATTTTTTGCCTTAAGGTTTTTGGATCGAAGGGTTTTTCAATATAGGCTGTGACATTCGCTGCAACGGCAAAGACATCGCGCAATTGACCTTTTGCCGTCAAAATAACGATGGGAATTGATTTGGTTTTGGGATTTTCGAGAAGTTTGGTTTGGACCGTGTAGCCGTCCATTTCCGGCATCATGACGTCTAAAAGAATGAGGTCCGGGGTGTCGGCGGCCACCTTTTCCAGGGCTTCCCGTCCATTGGAAGCGGTGACGATTTCATAGCCGTCTTTCTGCAAAAGAAAGCTTAAAAGTTCAACAACGTCTTTTTCATCATCAACAACCAGTATTTTTGACAAGATTTTCTCTCCCATCCGTCATTCCTGCGGAAGCAGGAATCTATTTTTCAATTTTTTTAACTTGGATTCCTGCTTCCGCAGGAATGACAAAAACTCGTCCGAAAAACCTTTAAATTTTAGGCTCGCATACTACTATCTTTTTTTGTGGTTATCCAATCGAGGTACGCCTTAATGAACGGGTCCAATTCGCCGTCCATCACCGCCTGAACATTTCCTGTTTCCTGATCAGTTCGCAGATCTTTCACCAGCTGATAGGGCATGAAAACGTAGGACCTGATTTGATGCCCCCAC
>JAKLIS010000406.1 GCA_022709485.1 Elusimicrobiota bacterium
GGTCAATGTTGGACTTCAGCAAGACACCGTTCGCGTTTCCATCCTTATGAGAGAAAAAACGCCCAATGAAATGAAAGTGAGCTTCCGTTCGAAAGGCAACGTGGACATCCACCAGATCGCCAAAAAATTTGGCGGAGGAGGCCATAAAAACGCCGCCGGATGCAACTTAAAAGGGGCATTTGAAGATCTCAAAGCCCAAGTTTTGAGTGAAGTTAAGAAAATTGTCTAACCTCTCAATGTCGCCAGGATCGCCTCAGCCATCCGGAATTCTACTCGTCGATAAACCTTCCGGTCCTACGTCTTACGACATTTTGCGTTGGCTTAAACGGGTTGTCGGAAAACAGAAAATGGGGCATTGTGGAACCTTGGACCCTCTTGCCTCCGGCTTATTGATTGTTCTTTTTGGCAAGGCCACCAAGACTCAAGATTTGTATTTAAAGGAGAGGAAGACATATGTGTGCCGGATGAAACTGGGGATGAAGACCAATTCGGGAGATTGCACCGGGGAAATAATTGAGGAGAAACCGGTTCCATCCGGAATTACGCGGGACGCCGTTGAAAAAATATTTTTCGGATTTCTTGGGAAAAGAGAACAAATCCCGCCGATGTTTTCAGCCGTCAAAAAAGACGGAGTTCCTTTATATAAACTGGCTCGAAAGGGAATGACGGTCGAAAGAAAACCCAGGGCCATTGAAATATTTTCTTTGGATTTGGCGGCTTTTCAGTTGCCTGACGAGTTGGAATTTAGAGTTCATTGCTCCCATGGAACATATGTGCGGACGCTGGTGGAAGATATCGGGGCGCAATTGGGAACAGTCGCTACAATGAAGGCATTGGTTAGAGAATCCATCGGTCCTTTCCACGTGAGGGAAGCTTTATCCGGTCTTAAGATAAAAGATATGACGCCCAATGAAGTTTTCTCAGCCTTGCGGCAGGGGAAAACCGTCAGCGTTGGATCAATCGGCGGTCAAGAGCCGATATGAAGGGCCGAATTATCACAATTGGTTCGTTTGATGGGGTCCACAGAGGTCATGCCGCTCTTCTGGAACGCACTGTAAAAGAGGCCCGGGCCCGCGGGCTCATATCTACTGTGCTCACTTTTAAGGTCCCTCCCAAAATAGTTCTTGATCCATCGACTTCCCATGAACTTCTCACTGACCCTTGGGAGAAAGAAATTTTAATCAAAGCCCATGGAATCAATGAAGTTTTCTTTCTGGATTTTAATGGAGATATCTCCAATATCAAACCTTTTCGATTTTTTCGAGATGTTCTTTTAAAAAAATTGAAAGCCAAGGGGGTTGTGGTAGGGTCTAATTTTCGATTCGGGCTGAATCGTTCTGCCGGACCGGTTGAATTGGTCCGATGGGGGGAAGAATTTGGGATTCCCGTTTGGGTCATCTCACCCGTTAAAGACAATTCTTTGGTCATTTCTTCTTCCAGAATACGTGAACTCATTCGGGGGGGGCGGTTCGAATCTTTTTCCCGGCTTTTGGGACACCCCTTTCTGGTGGGGGGAGAAGTCGTAAAAGGCCGAGGGGTGGGTAAAAAAATGGGAATTGCGACCTTCAATTTGGGGCCAAAATGGAAAGCGTTGCCCCGGGGGGTATTTGTTGTGCAGGGATGGAGTCTCCCGAAATCTTCAAGAGGGGGGCCCAAATTTTGCCGCGTCCCCCGCACGGGATTTTTTTATGGCGTATGTAACATCGGGTTCCGGCCC
>JAKLIS010000407.1 GCA_022709485.1 Elusimicrobiota bacterium
GAATTATGCAGCACGAATTCTTTAGCGGGATTTCTATTCACCCCTTGACGGGGGACTCCTAATGGGTGACCCCTTCTCCCCCTGGTAGCGGCTTGACCCCTTCCCCCGTCTTGGGGGGAATCAAATAGGAGGTTTGCTTCGCCGGAGAGATGAGACCTTCCCAAGAAGGCTATATTCGTTTCCACCAAGCCGGGACAGGGGATTGATTATCTGGGGATCAATGAGGATTTTCTCCCCCTGATTTTTAACGGCAGCATCATCCATCCACAACTTTTTCACTTCTCCCAAGATGAGTCCCTGTCGATCTTCCCCGACTTCAATGATCTTGTGTTTCTTGCAGAAGAGAGCCGCCTTGGGCCCCACGAGACGCGGGAGCTTTTCCCCTTCCACAACGGCTGTCTTTATTTTGAGATGGTCGGTTTCTGAAACGCCAAAGGGAAGCGCCTGCGAAGAACCCAAAACCAACTCCGCCATTTCAGCCGGCGGGATATGCACCACGAAATCTTCCCGTTCATCGATATTCACCCATGTATCTTTCCGGGTGGAATCATCCTTCCAACCCACCGAAATCATAATTATTGGGGGCTCGGAGGCGACCCCGTTAAAATATGAAAATGGAGCCAAGTTATATGTTTGGTTGGGATTTCGGGTTATGACCCACGCGATGGGCCGCGGGATAATAGCCTGATTTAAGAGATGATAGAAAACGTCCGTGGATAAGCCGGCCGGGCTGAAAATCATCCCTTGTTAAACTTTGCTTAAGGCGGGCGCCGGAGTTCTGTCCTCAATTTGAGTGGGAAGCCCTATGCGGTCCAGCAATGCCAGGAATGGATCCGGGTCCAATTCCTCGACGTTCACCATGGTCTTGGGATTCCATTTCCCTTGAGCCACAAGAATAGCGGCTGCCACCGGGGGAACCCCCGCCGTGTAAGAAATCGCTTGGGATTCCACTTCTTTATAACAAGCGGCGTGATCACAGGTGTTATAAATGAAAATTTCTTTATGTTTGCCGTCTTTGGTTCCCTTGATGAGATCGCCAATGCAGGTAAACCCCGTGTAATTGGGAGCCAGCGATGCGGGATCGGGCAGAACGGCCTTTAACACTTTTAAAGGCACCACTTCCACTCCTTCGGCTGTTTTAACAGGAATTTCCGACAACATGCCGATATTTTTCAATACATTGAACACGTTGATGTAGTGATCGCCAAATCCCATCCAGAATCGGATGCTGTTGGCGTCAATATTTTTGGAGAGAGAATGGAGTTCGTCATGGCCGGTGAGATAAACGGGCTGCTCCCCCACGACGGGGAAATTATAAACCCATTTTTCACCGTGGACGGGCTTTGTCACCCATTTGCGGTCGATAAACGCCCACACTTTTTTGAATTCGCGGAAGTTGATTTCCGGATCAAAGTTCGTGGCGAAATACCGGCCGTGCTTTCCCGCGTTGACGTCCATAATATCGATGGTGTCAATTTTGTCGAAATGATGCTTGACCGCCAGAGCCGCCCACGCGTTCACCACCCCCGGGTCAAAACCCACGCCCAAAATGGCGTTCATTTTTCTGGCCTGGCAACGATCTTTTCTTTTCCATTCGTAGTTTGCGTACCAAGGTGGATCCTCGCAAACTTTGGCGGGGTCTTCATGAATGGCGGTGTCCATGTAGGTCACGCCGGCTTCAATGCAGGCTTCTAAAACAGACATGTTT
>JAKLIS010000408.1 GCA_022709485.1 Elusimicrobiota bacterium
ATTCAGGCCCGTGTTTTTGTGGGATTGATTCTTATTTCAATTGCATCCGGTTATGGACAAGTTGGTTTCAGAATAACGCCAAAGGCAATTGCTCCTAAGTTTTCCAAATTCGATCCGATTAAAGGATTGAAAAACGTGCATAGCCTCTTCACCGACAAACAAGGCGGGAAATTCTGAATTAAAGGGAAGGTTGTTAATCCGCAGATTTCTATCTTTTAGCTCATTTCGAATTTCATTTTCAGATTTTGGTCGCCAAATAGATTTTTGATGAGCCGCCTTAAGCCCTGCCCGGACTCGGGCTTCCGCGCGAGTCATTTCCTTTTTAACAGCTTGCCCCGCCAATGAAAGCCAGTTTTCAGGGGAGTTTGTTAAATTCCAAAGGAGGTGCCATAGAGAATATCCCAATGAATATAGGGCTGTAAAATGAAGGACCATTCCAAAAAGAGATAAGGAAAATAAATTCGGCAAAAATATGAAGGCCGCCGCAAAACCGGCGATATGAGCCCCTGTGGTTCCCCGTCTCATACCGTCGATATTTCGGCTCAAGGACTTCTTTCTTAAACGGTCAATCCATTGATGACTCCATATAAAAATGAGAGACGGAACATAGGTGAGAGAGTAAATGAAGAGAAGGGCGGCGAAGGGTTTAAAAAGCGAGGATAACGACTTAAATTGAAGGAGAGGTTCAAGGTCAGCCCATGAAAATCCGAAACTCCATAATAGCGCCAAAGAAACCATTAAAGTGACGCCCACCATGGCCGCCACCGGTATTGTCTCAAAGAACCAGGCCGCCGCTTTTGAATAAAAGAGATTATCCGGCCACCAACTGAGGTTTTCCGTTTCAGGTCCGCCTTCGAGGGGGGGGCTTTTTTTTGAATTGTCGACAAAAAATGCCTCTTTTAATTCGGAAATGGTGGGTCTGAAAAATGGATTTTGAGCCAATTCTTCTAATTGGGTTGAATCCAGAGGTTCTCTGCTGTCCAATTCGATCATTAAAAATTCGTATAGGGCAATGGCCTGTCGTAATGCCTCCAAATTTTTTCGAAGGTCACCAAAAACTTCCGGCCGAATTTTTAATCCTTTCAATGGAGGTTGATTCATAACCGCTCGCGTAATTTCACCCGGTTCAACCACAGAATTGAGGAAAATTAAATATAAGCGGGACAAATCCAAAAATTCGCGGCTGATTTCTATTTCTTTGCCGTTTGGAAGGGCGGTGGTAAAGTGAGGGGACGGGCGTTCGACCGAGGTCATATTCTTCGTGTCCGGGAGACCTTGTGTTCTTCCTGTTCTCCCGGAAGGGGCATTATTGGTCAAACTTTGATTGCCGGTTCCTCCTTTATTTTTTCGAATTTCTTCTTTGATCTCTTTATTTTCACTTCGCGTTAAACCACTCAAGGGACGACTTAAATTTTTTGAAATATGGAGTGAATCAAAAGGGGATTTCAAAATATCCGCAACCGGGAATCTGTCAAAGAAGTTCCTGACGGGCTCAGCCCTTTTCTCATTTTGTCCCCAAAGCACAACGGCGTTATAAATTCCATGCACGAGGATGTTGAAAAGAATTCCTAAGAGGAAGGCGACACTCGAATTCCCAAGGAACAGGGAGGGGAAAATAATAGCGCCATTTAAAACCAACCCGACAAGCGGCAATTTCAACAACCGGTTGCCAACACTTTGGTCTCGATGGGCCAATCCAAATACAAA
>JAKLIS010000409.1 GCA_022709485.1 Elusimicrobiota bacterium
AATTTTTTAATTTCTCTTATGGCGTTCAGGGTTTCAACGCCGGATTTCCGCAACTCTTCATCCCCGCTCCCCAAAGTAAAAGTCAAAGTATCAAATATGATGTTTTCCGGTGAAATCCCGTATTTCTTCACAGCCAATTCATATATTCGCTTGACCACGGCGATTTTTTGGGCGGCGCTTTTGGCCATTCCCTCTTCATCAATGGTCAAAGCAACAACCGCAGCGCCATATGTCTTTAGCAGAGGGCAAATTTTTTCAAGGCGGGCTTCCCCGTCTTCCAAATTAATGGAATTCACAATCCCTTTGCCGCCCATGAGTTTTAACGCGGCTTCAATGACTTCCGATTCGGTCGAGTCGATCATCAGCGGGACTTTGGATTGAAGAGTGAACCGCCGCACTGTTTCAACCATGTCTTTTTTCTCATTCCTTCCCACATAGGCTGTACAAACGTCGAGGGCGTGAACGCCGTTCGATTCCTGCTCTTTCGCGATTCCAACCAGTCCGTCGTAATCATCCGCGTTGAGCCGATCTCTGAAAATTTTAGAACCATTGGCATTGGTCCTTTCGCCGATGATCAAGGGTTTGGGCTCCTGACGGAGGGACACGCTTTGGTAAAGACTGGCAATTTGAGCTGTTTTGGCGGGAGTTCTTTTTTGGGGTTTTAAGTTTTTCACGGCTTCCACCACTTTTTTTAAATGCGCAGGAGTAGTGCCGCAGCATCCGCCCACGACGTTCACACCAAATTCGCTCACGAATTGAGAAAGATACTTTGAGAAATCATGGGGGGTCAATTTATAAACCGCTTTTCCCCCCACGTTTTCAGGAAGCCCCGCGTTAGGAAGCACTGAAATGAACCGGTCGGTCAACTGGCTTAAGGTTCGGACATGAGAAAGCATTTCCTGGGGTCCGGTGGCACAGTTCAGGCCGATGGTCTCAATTGGAAAACACTCGAGGACAGTGATGGCAGTGGCCAGATCCGACCCCAACAGCATGGTGCCGGTGGACTCCACGGTGACCTGAACAGTGATGGGAATCCTTTTTTTCAGCGCTTTTTGGGCGTCCAACGCTCCATTTATAGCCGCTTTGATTTGGAGAAGATCTTGACAGGTTTCAATGAGGATTAAATCCACCCCCCCCTCGATGAGACCACGCGATTGTTCTTCATAAGAACCGCGCAGCTCGTCAAATGAGATATGTCCCAAGGAGGGCAGTTTTGTCCCGGGCCCCATTGACCCCGCCACAAATCTCGGTTGCTCTTGTTTTGAATATTGATTCGCTACTTCCTTTGCGATTTCAGCGGCTTTCTTATTCAAAGAAAAAACCTGGTCTTTAAGACCATATTCGTCCAGCACGACGCGATTGGAGCCGAAAGAATTGGTTTCCACGAAGTCGCACCCGGCTTGAAAAAAATCACTATGAATCTTTTTAATCCACTCAGGCCGGGACAAACATAAAATTTCGTTGCATCCGTCTTTACCTTGATAATCATCCAACGTCGGATTAAATCCTTGAATGTTGGTGCCCATGGCCCCATCGAAAACGAGAATTTGATCGGACAATATTTTCTTATATGTTTGAATTTCCTGGTTTGCAATTTCTCTTTGTGTTAGAACCTGAACTAATTCTTCAGGAAGAATTACATCTTGAATATAAACACCGCGGGTTTCTACAACATAATCTTTTAACTTTGCTTCAATATATTCT
>JAKLIS010000041.1 GCA_022709485.1 Elusimicrobiota bacterium
TCCCGTATCATGGCCATAAAGAAGGTGGTCAAGAAAATTAGGATGGAACAGGAAGACGAGAAGGTGGAAACCCAAAAGGGGGTGTCAGCCATGGAGGAAGAACCAATGGAGGTAGGGGAAACGGAGATTGAATTAGACCTCCCCGCCCTGGCCCAACAAATTAGGGAAGCCGTTCAAAAGATTCAGGAGGAAGGCCGGGTTCCGGGTTTTACTGCCGTCTCCGAAACCCTCGAGATGGATCGAACAGACTTGGTCAATGCCGTTAACCAAAATAGAGATTCATTAGGAGAGTTGGGAATAGTGGAAGATGGGATTGGCAGCCTTGCTGGAGATCTGTTCGTTAATAGGCTTCTCGGCGCCATTGAGAAAGTTAGAGGCAATCATCAAGGGGAAATAACCCACAAGGGCGTTGCCAAACAATTAAATCTTCATGACTCCACTTTGTCTCACCATCTTTCAAGCCGCGGGATAAAAATTCAAGATCTGGGAGTGGATACCAGAGACAAAATCGATGTACAAAAGAGAGTTGAAAAAATAAAAGAAGCCGTAAAAAATTTAAGGGAGCGAAAAATGCCCCCGACCCTAAGAGCAGTGGCCAATAAAATGAGCTTGGAAAATGGAGCTTCTTTAAAAATCTGGGCTAATAAACGCGGTATGAACCTTAGTGGATTGGGGGTCATTTTGGAAAACTCTCGGAAGGTAATTGCCTCAGAAAGGGAAAAACTAATTGAAGAGGGAGTTGCAAATCTTCTTAGGGGCCATAAGGTTCCCTCCCTTGAAAATGTGGCGGAATTTTTGGGAATTACGGGTAATTCGCTGAAAACATGGATAGAAAGCAATGGCGTTAATTTAGAAAAGAAAGGCGTCCTTATAGGAGAGGCTTCCATTAAAGCTCATCCCTATTATTCGGAACAGGAAAAACCAAAAAAACACATCCCTAATCTTGCCACGGTTGCTGAAGAATTAGAGATTAGTCCGAGCACAATCACCGATTGGGCCAATACATATGAAGTTGATCTGGAAATTTTAGGAGTCGAAATTCAACGAACTGATCGGGAAGAACGGCTAGATTTATTTAAAACCGCGATCCGCGATTTAATGCAAGCAGGGGAAGAACCATCCCTCACTAACATCGCCAGAGAGATTAATCTTACCCGTGGAACTCTTTCCGCCTGGCTCAAAAGCAATGACATTGATCCGACAAAATACGGAGCCTCAAGCCGAAGTGTTGATAGAGAAGAAAGGATAGATGAAATTAAAATTGCCGTAATGGATCTTTTAAGCCACCGCAAAAAACCCTCTTTGAGAGCTGTGGCAAAAATACTGGGTTTAACGGGGGGCGGGTTATCAAGTTGGGCAAAAGAGGAAGGAATCGAATTAAGAAAGTTGGGAGTTTTCATTCAAGAAGAAGTTGACATTGAATCACGTACTCAAGAAATTAAAACCGCCATAAAAAAAATTAAAAAAGAAGGGCAGCGTCCTCGCAAGACTGAGGTTGCGGCAAAATTGAAAATTTCGGTGGGCACCCTTTCCGGTTGGATGAAGAGATATGAAATTAATTTTGAACAACTGGGTGGCGAAGTCGATGACGTTGACAAAGACAAACGGATTCTTGACATTCAAGCAGCCTTGTCTCTCCTGAAGGAAGATAAGAAAAAACCGACAGCTAAAGCCGTTGCCCTCCTCATTGGCTTGTTTAGCGGCGGTGCGCTTATCAATTGGGCTGAAGCCAACGAGGTTGACTTGGCGGAATTGGGTGTGGAAATCGAATTCCATGGTCCTGTGAAGGATAGTGAACGGCTTTCCCTCGTTAAATCCGCGGTCCTGGCGTCATTAATGGCAAATGGGAAAACAGTGTATAAGGAAATTGCCGCCAAAGCCGGTCTTTCCGGGCGGGGTTTAGGAGCTTGGCTTAAGAAGAATGGGCTCTTAATGAAAGATTTCACTGATGAAGCCTGGCTCATTTTTATTAAAAAAACGGTTCGAGGATTGATTGAAAAGGAGGAACCCCCTACCTCAAATAATATTGCCCCCCGAGTAAAAATGAACCTTTACAATTTTCGAACTTGGATACTACGCCGCGGTTATAATATGACAAGACTGATTGACGAAGTCCGCCAAGAAATGGAGTCGGAAAAGACCCAAAATGAAGAAACTCCTTCCCCCACCCCCCCTGACTTGTCGGATCCATTGGAAGAATCTCACAATAATGATGTTCCTTCCATCACCGCCACCGCCTTTACCGGCAGACTTGCGTGGTTCAAGAATCTTCCCGCCCGGCTTATTTTCCTGCCCGCGACGCCCGTTCAAGAGCTCACGCACCTCATCGTGGCCAGGGCGCTTTCTTATTTCTATGACATTGAGATACCCGCGCCGGAATCCTTAGCCGCCGGGATTTGGAATCCGGTTCGGAGCTGGAGAGTGTGGCAGCTTTTCACATCGGTTCGCATTGGGTTTAACCATGCGCCGCCATTGGCGCGGGCTGCCGTTCGTTTGGCCGGCCCCCTCGCCAATCTCGCCGTCGGCCTTGCCGGTCTCGTTTACAACCTCCATGTTGGTTTTCCCGCTTTTGAAATTCAATCATTCTTTAGTCTCTCAACACTTCTTCATTATTTCGTGGTATCCAATCTGGCCCTCGCTATCTCAGATCTTGTTGTTCTTCCCATCCTCCTCCCCTTCTTGTGGCCCCGCCGGTTCGCATCTCTTCGAGAAAGGAGCGATATCGGGCAGGTTTTCCAACAATGGAATCTCTTTAAACGTGAGAAGCAATCTAAAACAAACCCCACAAAGGATTTGGCGGAAACTTATGGGAAGGCCGTTCAGAGTTGGGCCCGAGATAAGGTCACAGCTGATCAAATTGAATCCCTTTTGGAATCGCCCTTGGGGGAGCGGCTGGCTGGTCTTAATTCTGCGGGAATGGGTTTAACCGGTTTTCAACCCGCTCAAATGGAGGAATTTTTAGGGGAATTGGAAAAGTTTATTCAAGATGAGAGAACCCACCAATCTCTAGAAGAAAATGGACCTCTTGATGCCAAAGAAGTGGTCGACCTAATCTATTCTCAATCAATTCAAGACATTGCTGACACAATTAGACAAGCTTTACAAGACAGAAGAAGAACTCAATCCGTATTTGAAAATATTCCAAACGATCAGCTGGTCGAATCTGTAGTGGGGCCTCTTATTCCAGAGCTCTCTTATCGATCTCGAAAATTGGGTTTAACCGTGAGCCAGTATTTAACTTCGAAGAGAAATGAGGTTCAACAACTCATTAAAAGGCTTTTAAATAAGGAAAGGAGTGGTTTTAATATTTCAAGATTCTTCCGAGATTCTCAATATTGGGGACTTGAGGAATATTTGGATCAAGTTCTCCCTGAAAAGTGGAATTCCAAAGACTTAACATTCCGAACCGTCCATTTTGGGGCCGCCTTCGGGCGGGAATCTTATAGCGTCGCCATACTGATTCACCAAGGCCTGACCCGTTTATATAACAGACTCAAGCAAAAAGGCGAGATCAACATCCCCTTGGATGAATGGCTCAATCAGTGGGCGGTGGAAATCGATTCATACGACGGAGATCTAACCAACCTTCTGATGATTCAAAATGGGATCGACGAAATTCAACCCGTCTCATTAGAGGACCTTTCCCGATTCGTTCATATTCCCGATGTCGCTTCGTTCGTGGGTTCCGATGACCGACATATCCCTTTTCATGAGCGATTCCGTAAATGGGTTAGGCCTATTTACATGGATCTTGCAGACAAAAATAGAATGCTTTCTTCCCAAAACAAGGTTTACGATGTTGTGTTTTGCATGAACGTCCTTAATTATCTTGATTTGGAAAGTCAAATGAATCTGTTAGATGTCATACGGGGAATGCCGGTGAAAGGCCCTCAACTAAAAGTTATTTGTACGCTGACCAATAAACCCATGAGAATTTATCGCCAATCGAATGGAAAAGTTAATTTTGATGAACAATTGCCAAAAATCCTGCATCTGATAAACGTAATGGTTGAAAATGCCATTGCCCACCCGGCGAATGCAGATGATCCGTTCATCTCTGATGAACATCCCTTTTTGCTCTTGCTTAGCTTGTTTCCAGAAAAACACATACAACACATTGTCAATAAACTTTCCAACCCGAAAGTGACCTTTGCCACGGATTACGCCCGTTGGATCATGTCTCCCATCAAACGGCGGCCCCGGCAAAGCTGGGCGAAATTTTTGGCCTTCGTTTGGAGTTTGTCCGTATATCAAACCAAAGCGCCCAACTTGGATAGCATGGTTCTCACAGCTGAATCTTCAGAAGATGTCGTCAATGAAATCAGAATGTTGATGAGAAAGGCCAATACCGGAAAACCGGTTTTTGTGGTGGCCAAAGAACCGGGTTATTTCCACTCAAGATTTTTGGATTCGGATGGAGTGATTGTGGTCCCAGACGGGAAGGAGATCATCGGACAAAACGGGGAAATCAACTTGCCCGCCCTCCGAAAATTTATGGAAACCAACGAAAAATTCCTGCAATGGTACGGGCCCGAAAAGGAAAAAAGAAACGTGGTGGGATTGATGACGGGAAATGCCAGCCTACCCCCATTAGCGGATCCCTATCATCCACAAGCCTTGGACCAAATGAGAAATGAATTGGAAAGTTTGGGAATTCGTTGGTCAACGATGGACGCCTGGATGAAGGGATGGGGACCCGTTGAGCCTCTGGGTGTTTTAAATATCATCCGAACAGCCGTTCTTTTCTGGAAAAACGCCTAAACATAAGGGGTCAAGTCGATCGCCGTGCCAAACGGCTTGACCTCTTGCTGACCCCTTGGCTTCTCGCCGAAATAGGCCCGTCTTAGACGGAATTTCAATGTATAATTACTGACGTCATTCCTCCCTTGAGTCGCTCCATACTCAACCTCTCAAAATGTCCGCAGGAAGCTATGATATTGGTGCAAGAGGTGCTTGCACAAATTCCCTGGTTTCCATATTGAGGTCCGATATTTCCCCCTTTCTTTAAAACGTTCTCCTCCCTTAAATAAAAATACCCTCTCCAAAAATTCGAGGAGATAAATCCATATGACACAAATTGAAAAAAAGAATACCCCCTTACCTGAATATTTAAATAGGGCCGACAAGTTATTCTTGGACATCCGTTCATTAATAGATAGGGCCCGACAACACGTCGCATATACCGTTGATAAAGGACTCGTCCTTCTCTATTGGGCCATCGGTCGAAGAATCCACAGGAGCATATTGGGGGGCCACCGGGCAGGGTACGGGGAACGGATTTTGCCGACACTGTCGGCAAAATTGGTGCCGGAATATGGAAATGGATTCAGCACTCGAAACCTCGCCCGGATAATTCGATTCGCAGTAGTAATTCCCAATGTCCGAATTGTTTCAAAACTTTCTGAAATCTTAGGGTGGTCTCATTTCGTCGAAATTCTCAGTATCAAAGACCCGCTAAAACGAGAATTCTATGCTGAGATGTGCCGGATAGAACAATGGAGTGTCCGCGCTCTCCGCCAGAAAATCGCCAGCATGCTTTATGAAAGAACAGCTCTTTCCAAAAAACCGGCAAAATTGGCGGGAATTGAACTAAAAAAGCTTCGGGGAGAAGACCGCTTGACTCCTGACATGGTTTTCCAAGACCCTTACTTTCTTGATTTCTTGGGTTTAAAAGGGGCTTATCAAGAAAAAGACTTGGAATCTGCCCTTATAAGAGAAATGGAAGCATTTTTATTGGAACTTGGAAGCGGATTTTCCTTTGTGGCCCGGCAGAAACGCATTCAAATTGGACCGGACGACTTCTATTTGGATCTTCTTTTTTACCATAGAAATCTCCGTCGGCTCGTGGCTGTTGAACTGAAACTTGACAAATTCAAACCGGAATTTAAAGGCCAGATGGAGCTCTATCTTCGCTGGTTGGATAAATATGAAAAGCAAAAGGGAGAAGAAAGTCCCATTGGACTCATATTATGTGCTGGGAAATCCAACGAACAGGTGGAGCTTTTGGAATTAGAGAGAAGTGGAATTCGCGTGGCTCAGTACATGACTGAGCTCCCTCCCCGCAAATTATTTGAGAAAAAGCTCCATGATTCCATCCGACTTGCAAAAGAACGATTGAGTCGCACCAAAGGCAGAAGAAATAATTCGAGGGCTTTAAAATTTACGCGCGGATTTTTTCGTAGATAGCAGGATTATTGAGGGCCCGGGCGGCGATGTCCCGGCGGTAGTGGGCGTTTTGAAACTCAATTTTTTTGACACCTTGATAGGCTTGGAGGACGGCTTTTTCTAAGGTTTTGCCCAAACCCGTGACGGCCAAGACCCGCCCGCCGGAAGTGACGATTCCGTCATCGATTTTTTTAGTGCCGGCGTGAAAAACAACCACATTTTTCAATTTGTTTGCGTTTTCAAGGCCGGAAATCGGAAATCCTTTTTTAAAATCTCCGGGGTACCCTCCGGAGGCCAGGACAATTGTGCACGCGGCGTCTTTTTTGAGATCAAACTGGACTTCTTTAAGGCGGCCTTCCGCCACAGCCAGAAAAGCCTCAAAAATATCTGATTGCACCAAGGGCAATACCACCTGCGTTTCCGGGTCCCCCATCCGGACATTAAACTCCAAAACCCGCACGCCCTGAAATGTGGCCATGAGCCCGAAATAAATAATTCCCCGGTAATCCAGCCCGTCAGCCTTTAATCCCGCCAGGAAATTTTGGATGACATTTTTCTCAACTTCTTTTCGAATGGCATCATCGTAAAAAGGCGTGGGAGCGTAGGCGCCCATTCCGCCGGTATTAGGCCCTTTGTCGGCGTCGAAAACACGCTTATGATCTTGAGACGCTGGGAATGGCAAAACGGTTTCACCATCTGTTAAGGCGAGCACGCTGATTTCCGGGCCGTTCATCTTTTCCTCGAGAAGAATGCGCTCCCCCGCGGACCCAAAAACCTTTTTTTCCATCATTTGTTCGATTCCGTCCACAATTTCATCGGGAGTCGAAGCCACAATAACCCCTTTCCCGGCGGCCAACCCATCCGCCTTTAGAACGAGAAACCGCGCTCCCTCCGTGGAACGGGCGAATTCTTTGGCTTTGGCGGGGTCATCAAAGGTGCGAAAGGGAGCGGTTGGAATACCGTGCTTGGCCATGAAATTTTTGGCAAATATTTTGCTCCCTTCAAGCTGAGCGGCCGCACGGTTGGGGCCCACCACCAGATGATTTTTACTTCTCAAAAAATCCGCCAGACCCTCTACGAGAGGCGCCTCGGGACCAATAATGGTGAGTTTGATTTTGTTCTCTTCAATGAACCGATGGACCGTTTCCTGATTATTAATATCTAAAGCCACAAGGGAAGCGATGAGATCCATCCCCGCATTTCCGGGAGCGCAAAATATCTTATCGACATGGGGACTCTTGGAAACAGCCCACGTTAACGCGTGTTCACGACCGCCGGATCCAATGATGAGAACGTTGTGTTTGGTCATAAAATTTAAATAGTGCCTGGTGCAATTTCGTCATGCCCGCGAAAGCGGGCATCCAGGTCGTAAACTTGCATTTTAGTCCCGGTTTAAAGACTGGATGCCCGCTTTCGCGGGCATGACGTCGTTTAACCGGGAACCGGGAACAGGGAACTGAGAACCAGGTTTCTTCAAAGGTTTTTCTTCAGCGCCGGTTCCAAAGGAATGGGATATTTTCCTGTAAAGCAACAGGTGCAAAAATCTTTCATTGGCATGCCCGTGGCGCGCAACATGCCGTCTTTGCTCAAGAAAGCCAGGCTTCGGACGCCAAGCTTTTTTCGTATTTTTTCAATTGAATAATTGGCGGCAATCAGTTCCTTTTTGGTGGGTGTGTCGATTCCGTAAAAACAGGGAAATGCGATGGGTGGGGAGGCCACCCGCATATGGATTTCCCGCACTCCCACACGCTGGAGCATCCGGACCAATTTCCGGCTCGTGGTCCCCCGAACAATGGAATCATCGATTAGCACAATCCTTTTTCCCACCAACGCCTCGGCCACCGCGTTGTATTTAATTTTTGATCCGAAATCCCGGATGGACTGTTTGGGCTCAATAAAAGTTCGCCCAATATAATGGCTTCGAATGAGTCCCATGTCATAGCGGAGGCCGGCCTTTTCGGCATATCCCATGGCGGCAACGGTGGCGGAATCGGGAACGGGAATGACCATATCAGTCCCATCGGGCGGCGGGGCTTCACGCGCCAGCTGCCGGCCCATCTCTCGCCTGATTTCATACACGTTATGTTCAAAAATTCGGCTGTCCGGCCGGGAGAAATAGACATATTCAAATACGCACATGGCCTTATTCGGGACCGTGCTGATAGGATAGGATTTGACGCCCTTATGAGTAATATCCACCAATTCGCCGGGATGAATATCGCGAATATATTTGGCCCCCAAAAGATCAAATGAAGAAGTTTCAGAAGCGACGAGCCAGGTTTTCCCCATTTTTCCCAGAGCCAACGGCCTCACCCCGTAGGGATCTCTCGCGGCCAGAATTCCTTTTTTTGTGATGAACACAAAAGAATAAGCGCCCTGGATTTTTCGCAAGGCGTCTAAAAGAGCTTTGACGAACCCTTTTTCTTTGGACTTAGCGAACAAATGGAGAACGACTTCCGTGTCAGTGGTGGTCTGGAAAATGGCCCCTTGGCCTTCGAGATTTTTCCTCAATTCCAATCCATTGGTTAAATTTCCGTTGTGGGCCACGGCGATTTTCCCATTGGCGGTGTTCACCAAAATGGGCTGGCAGTTTTGCA
>JAKLIS010000410.1 GCA_022709485.1 Elusimicrobiota bacterium
AGAGCCGCCACCCGGCCCTGGCCGAGGTTCCAAGCGGCCAACACGGGGTATTCCTTTCCTTCAACAGTCGCCACGCTAATTTTTTGGGCGCCCTCCATAACTCCCGGAACAAGAGTCAATCCCTCTAAAGGAGGCAGGCCGGACCAAATCCTTTCATTCATCTCTGGGTTTGAGTCTAAACGCAAAGTCGGATGAGATATGATTCGGGGCCGCCATTTAAATTTCCCCGGAAAATAGCGGACGTCTCCCGATTTGAAGTCAATCGGTATCATTTCCACGATCCCGGGGATTCCGAAAGGGCTATTGTTTCTGAATGTTTCGGGGCCCGAAATAAGCAGTAAACCTCCTCCTTCGACCACCTTCTTGCGAACAGCCTGAAAAATGGCAGGCATGAGGCCGTATTGCGGAAACATAAATTCTTCAAAGACCACCAGGTCAAATGTTCCCATCTGTCGAATTAATTCATCCTGTGTGGGGAAGGGAATCAATGATAATTCAGAATCGGAAACGTTTAAGATGTTGCCTGCATTGCGCAAAATCACAAAGGTGACCAGTTCCACCGCCGGATCAGACTTAAATTGATGCCTCAAAAATCCATACTCCCAACCCGGCAGGCCGCAAATATATAAAACGCGAAATCGATCTCTCCCCACATCCAGTCGAAATCTTTTACTGTTGTTTTTAACGGACACTTCACCACTAAACACATCCATTTCTATTGAAAGAGATTTCGTTCCCAGACTCCCGGGAACCCATGAAAAATTGACCGTTGCCTCCATTTCGGGCGAATTGATGCCGATGTTTTGAAGTCCCAAAACGGCGCTGCCTTCTTTTAAGCGGACGGATATTTTTTTTCCTTGAAACCCCGCAGCCGATACCCGGGCGGAAACAGAAGTGGGGATGTTTTTAAAGGCAAACGGCGGAGATTGAACCGATCGAATCGCCAGGTCTTTAAATAGTTTTGGATTTCCCAACCCGACAGTCACAAAAGGGACCCCCAGGGCGGCGGCTTCAACCACAGGATCTCCGGGGCCGATTTGCCTTCCATCCGACGCGAGGATGCACATCCGAAATTCCTTCTTCTCCGCCAATTGATGAATAGCGCCGGCCATATTGGATTGCTTTTGAATGGGATCCGCTTCCCATAATTTATCCCCGGGAATCTCTGCCATTGTTTTTCCAAATCCAAAAAGACGCGCATCCGGATATTTTTTTAAAACGGGTTCTAAAATACTTTTAGCTGATTCAATTCGCGCTTGGGGATCTTTAACTTGCATGCTGTTTGAAAGATCCAGCAGAAGAGCCATTTTTTTTATCCCTTTTGGCAACGCCCGGTTTAAAACGGGCCGGAAAGATAGAAAAACGAGAACCACAAAGGCCGCCAGCCGGAGAAAAATAAGAATGGGTTTCATTAATACCTCAATTTCTGTTCTATAAAGGGTTGGTGGATGGCATCTTTTTTGTAAGTTCCCGTGAGAGAAAAATAGATTAAATTAACGGTTAACTTAAAGGATTCCCATCTTTGGGTTTCCCCCCCCGGCTCGCACGAAAAGGCGTATTGTCCCATGGGATCTTTCATCCAGGCGCCGAATAAATCGTTGGGGCAATAAATAACGGCGGTTCTCTCTTCCCCTCCCCCCTGTCCTCCGACATCCAAACCTTCAAGATACCGT
>JAKLIS010000411.1 GCA_022709485.1 Elusimicrobiota bacterium
CCAATGTGGCGGGCTCCCTGAATACCAATGATAAAGCCTGCGTCCGAGTTGAAATTTGGTGGGAGGGCATGATGCCGGCCCATGGAACAGCCACTGTCACAAACGCCGCCGGCCAACCCGATCCCGCCGGTCTCTACATTCTTTATGTCCCGCATCCAGATTTTATCGGCAGAGACAAATTTGGCTACAAAATTAAGGCGTCTAATTGCAATTCATTAAGAGGCGAGGATGCCAATATTATTGGAATGCAGGTGAGCTGATATGATTCAGAAGAGGATAAAAATAATTCTCCAATCGCTCAAATATTTGAGCTTGGGAATTTTTGTCTTCTTTGGGGCCGGCAGGTTGTTCTCCCAGACAATGTTGATGGTCGACCCCATCACCGTCACTGTGGAATACCACAACTCAATTCCCCAAATCATTTCCTTGGGAGTGAATCCGGCCCTGACGTATTCGGTATTTAGCTTGCCTAAATATGGGACGTTGACGGACAAAGATGACAATCCAATTATTTCAGTTCCTTTTGTGGTTCCCAAAAATAGCGGCGGGCAAGCTGTGGTGAAATACACACACAAAGGGGATATTAATCCAGATTACTTCGGTTATCAGGGGCAGATGGGATCGGAAACGTCCGCTGCCATGGTGAAAATCAATTTGGATTTGGGCGAGAAAAGTCAGTTGTTTGATGTAGATCCCATCGCCAATCCCGACGCTGTTCCCATCGGGGAAATCATTGGATTTAATCAAGACCTCAATTTTAAGGTGGATTCGACGCGCCTGCGAAACAGCATGCATTTGACCGATTTTATTCCGCTCTGGGTGAAGGCCTTCGATAAAAGCGGCCGAATGTCAGTGCAGCAGGGTAATTTCCTTGTCGACAATTTGCCCCCGGAGGCCACAAAAGAGTCCGGTCCCGAAGATAGCGAGTGCGTGGCCGGGCAGAAGATTGTTCATTTTGTATTGAGCGCGAGAGACAACCTGGGGGTTAAAAAACTTAAGATTAAGGTGACGGACAAAACCACCCAAGTCAGCCATTCCTTCTTCTTGGATATCTCCAATTATCAATTGGGAGATCCCATTCCGGTTGATTACGACCCGCGGGTTCCCTTTCAACACTCAGGTCTATATCAATTTGATTTTCAGGTTTTCGATCTGGTGGATATCGTCAGCCTTCCAGAATTTTCCCCAAAGGTTAATTTAAATTTTGATCCCTTCCCTCCGACCTTCTCGTTTCTTAGCCCTCAAGATGGGGATGTCATTACTTCTGGAGGAATGACCGTTCGTATATCCATTTCGGAAGTCGGATGCGGCGAGGTTCAATCGGCCCAAGTAGTGTATCCCGCACCCGGAGCGGGCGGAACCATCATTGACCAGATAAGAATTTTGGACATCGTCAATCCCGATTTTTATTGGGATACGTCGTATCTTCCCTCCGGAAGTTACGCCCTCAGGGGTCAAGCCGCCGACAATTTAGAGAATATATCCGAGGAAGTTACAGTGACACCTTTTGTTGACAATGGAGACCCCGCCCCGGAGGCCCATATTAAGGTCGCCGGCGGACCCAATTTCGATGAAGGAGAAGTTCTTGGTTTGGATGGGACGTCTTCAACGGATCCCTTCGGACAGGGGTTGAATTATTTTTGGTCTCAAATGTCCGGTCCTTCTGTG
>JAKLIS010000412.1 GCA_022709485.1 Elusimicrobiota bacterium
CTTGAACAAACGGAAAAAGATATGGAAGGTCTCAATGAAACTCTCCGTCACTATGAAGAATCATTCGAGCGCACTCAAAATGAAATCAGTGCCGCCATGACGGCCCAGAAAGAGACCAAAGTCCAGATCCAGGACCACCTTCATAATAAAGAAAAATCTCAAAAAGAATGCGAAGTCATCCAAAAAGAGCGAGTCGAACTGGCGGATAAAATCGCCGGCCTGGAAATCCAAGTCAAATCTGAACGCGACAACCTTTCGGAAGTTCAAAATCAAATTCAAAACGAGATTATTACCCAGAATACGCTAAAAACCAAAGGGGAAACGCTTCTCCAAAAACTTTACGAACAATATGAACTTACCGTGGAAATAGCGCGCGAGCAGTTTCAGCCGCAGGCGGCTGAACCGGAAACCCTTGAGCGCTTGCGAAAGAGAGTGGGGGGAATTGGACCCGTCAACCTTGCCGCACCCCAGGAATATGAGGAACTCGTGGCAAAAAATAACTTCCTCACCACTCAGAAAGACGACCTGGTCAAAGCCAAGGAAGACCTACGCGAAGTAATCGCCAAAATCAACGCGACCACTCGGGAACATTTCAGAGAGACGTTTCAGAAAGTCCGGGAGAATTTTCGAAACATCTATTCAACTCTGTTTCAAGGGGGAGAGGCGGATCTTTATTTCACGAATGAAGCCGATATACTTTCAACCGGAATCGATATTTATTGCCAGCCTCCAGGAAAGAAATTGACCCACATCTCGCTTTTGTCCGGCGGTGAAAAGGCATTGACCGCAGGCGCTCTTTTGTTTGCTTTCTTCCAGGTAAGACCTTCTCCAGTCGCGCTTTTAGACGAAGTGGACGCTCCGCTTGATGATGCCAACGTGACTCGATTTGTCCGGCTCATCAAACAATTCGCCGAAAAAACCCAGTTTTTCATCATCACCCATAATAAACTTTCCATGGAAGCCGCCAGCACACTTTATGGAGTGACAATGGAAGAATTGGGAGTTTCAAAGGTGCTTTCGACAAGGCTGCATAAAGAGTCCAAGGAGAAAGCTCTTGCCCCTGAGCCCGTCGCCGTCTCCTAAACCAACGACCCAAATTCTCGGCGTCCGAATCGACTGCCTGGCCAAAAAAGATATTCTTGCCCGCGCTCACGAGTTATTCTCATCCGATTGGCCCCATCAAATTGTCACCATCAATTCACTTCTTATTTTGGAGGCGCAAAAAAATCCCCGACTTAAAGAAATTTGCACCAAAGCGGCTCTTGTAGTGCCGGATTCTTCCGGAATCGAATGGGCCGCCAAGAGCTTAGGGTTGCCGGTCCCTTGCAAATACCCCGGAATTGACTTGGCCTATGATCTTTGCAGCTTAGCGGAACTCGAGAATAGAAACGTATTTTTGCTGGGGGCCCAACCGGGTGTGGCGGAGAAAGCGGCGAAACGATTATTAACGGATTTCCCATATTTGACTATCGGAGGAATGCAAGATGGGTTTTTTGACCAAAGGGATGTTCCTCATATTGCCAAAAGCATTTCAGATTCCAACTCGCGGTTGGTATTGGTGGCGCTCGGGATGCCAAAACAAGAACTCTGGATTTACGAACATCTTTGCACGCTTCCACCCGGTATATATATAGGAGTGGGGGGAAGTTTCGACATTTGGTCG
>JAKLIS010000413.1 GCA_022709485.1 Elusimicrobiota bacterium
CTTTTTGAAGAATACTTTCCATCTCTGGTTGATGGCGGTGGGAAGCGACTGCGTAAGCGCTGAAATTATCATTCACTTCGCTGAACATAAGGCGGGATTCAAGTTTTTTTCCTGCTCCTGACGCCCCGGATTTTGCGTCGATAATAATTTCATCCGAATTAATAAGGGATTTCTTTATTAGTGGGGCCGCCGATAAAATTCCTGCAGTGGCGTAGCATCCCGGATTTGCGATAAGGATGGCTTTTTTAATTTCCTCCCGGAATAATTCCGGAAGCCCATAAACGGCTTTTTTTAGAAGTCCCGGAGCGCCATGGTCCAATTTATACCAAGCTTGGTACGTTTTGGCGGACGAAAACCGGTAATCGGCGGAGAAGTCGATGACTTTCACGCCGGCTTGAACCAGTTGGGCGTTTGGCAATATACCCGCGCCCGCAGGAAAGCAGGAAAACACAAGGTCAGAATCATGGCTGATCTTCTTGACATCCAATTGTTCAAAGCGCTTGGATACCAAACCGCGCAAGTGGGGATGAATGGCTTCGATAGGCTTACCCGCCGAAGATTCTGAGGTGAGATGCTGAATCTGAACAGCTTTATGATTGATAAGAATTTTCAGAAGCTCGGCTCCAGAATAGCCGGTGGCTCCCAAAATAGATACACGAATCAAATTGTTACTCCTATTCTAATGGTCCAATACGTCTTCCCGTGAATAGGGATGACGGTTAATTGTCTTCTGCCCCTTTATTTTGAGAGGCTTTGGTTTCTTTCGAAAAGGCTATCGTCACTTCGCCTTTTATGGTTCGTCCTGTCAATCGCTCCGCTACTTCGGCGGCCCGGCCCCGAATGAATTCCTCGTTCAATTTCGTCAATTCTCTGCCAACAACGACTTGAAGTTCTGGACCCATCTTAGAAATCAACCCCAACGTTTTGTGAACCCTAAAGGGAGATTCCATGACGACCACGGTTCTACCTAATCCAAGGGCTTCCTGCAATAAGGACTTCGCTGGTCCCTCCTTTCGGGGTAGAAAACCTAGGAATATGAACCCATTTCCCCCAAATCCAGAGGCTGACAGAACGGCAATGGGGCTGGAAGGTCCTGGTATAGGCGTCACTCTAAACCCTTCTTTAACGACATCTTGAACCAACCTCGTTCCGGGATCGGAAATGGTCGGGGTTCCTGCGTCTGTCACAAGAGCGATGTCGGCGCCTCCGCGGAGCCTATCAATAATCTCCGCTGAAGCGCGATGATGCACATGTTCGTCATATCGCAAAAAAGGCTTCGAAATCCCAAGGTAATGAAGAAGCTTTTGAGTGCGCCGGGTGTCTTCACAGGCCACCAAAGAGACGCTTTTTAAGGTCTCAACCGCGCGAAATGTGATATCTCCCAAATTTCCAATGGGCGTAGCTACGACAAATAATTCTCCCGTCACTTCAGAAGACCTCTTTTCTCCAAACAAATAACGAATGCGTCCACCACTTTGGGATCAAACTGAGTCCCGGCCCCTTTTTTAATTTCTTTAACGGCCTGATCCACCGAGAGAGCCGTCCGCCAAGGACGATCGGACGTCATTGAACCCCAGGCGTCCAACACGGCCACGATTCGAGCTCCCAGCGGAATTTCCTCGCCTTTTAATCCTTCAGGGTATCCTTGGCCATTGAACCAT
>JAKLIS010000414.1 GCA_022709485.1 Elusimicrobiota bacterium
GCTGCATTCACTGCATTATCAAATGATATCCTTCCAAAACTTCGTCGTGCAAAAATCACTGCAAACGTTGATTTGATTGGAAAAACAGATGAAGAAATCGCTGCATTAGCCGATTCAGACCCATCAAAACTGAATCCAACATCAATGTTAACGCCTCTTTACCAGCAGGCAATTTGCCAACAAACCCGGAAACCACGGCCTCCCAAATGCCCATAACAGAATCCGTGCCTGTCCGGGAAGCCCCGATTGTGGAGGCTTCTCCCGTTGTCCAAAAACCCGTGGTCCAAAAAGTGGCGCTCCGAAAAAGGGTTCGCAAAACTCGAAAAAAAGTTTCTGGCACTGCTGCCAAAAAAGCCGCAAGGCCCGTTGCCAAAACCGCCCTTCCTCCCAAACCCGCACCGGCAAAATCAGCAGCCGTCACAAGAATAACTGGATACGAGCGCTTGGTGGGAGCTTATGTTCAGCTACAGCTGGCGTCCGGAAACGAAGTGAAGGGAATTTTGAAGGAAATTACCGCGACCGATTATAAAGTGGAGCTCCCAGGCTTGGGAGATTTTCCCTACCTTCATTCCAAAGTCAAAAATATCCAACTCGCCCAGTAATTAAAAATGTTTCGTCCAATCTTTCCTATTCCCTTTACACTCAAAGGTTATCGACAAATGCAAATCGCCACTTTGGTTATCGGATCCTTTTCGGCAGTGGCCATTTGGCTTTTAATTACCTTGGTTCCCAAATTGTCAGGGAAGACGGCGACTCACAATATGAATGTCTGTGCGCAGATTGAATCTGGAATCACGATTGAGGAATTAAACGCGAAGTTTTTGGGAGAGAAACGGCGCATGGAGCGGAGCGGTAAGATCCTTTTATATTTTGAGACCCCGTTTTATTGTTCTTATCCCATCCGCGCGAGAGTAGATGAAAAAAACAACAAAGTGTTGGCGTTGTATTGCGGTGGGAAGGACCGGCCCAATTGGGAACTCAAATTTCCCCACCCTGACTCTCTCCATTGAGACCCCATGGGGAGGAAAAAATTAGACAGGTACGTGGGTGTGCAGCTGGAATTTTTTAAATCTCGCCTGAATTTCCTTCATCGACACTTTCTTCAAGCGATCCAGGCTAAAAGACTCCACGTTAAATGAAGCCATAAGAGTTCCGTAAATCACTGATTGCCGGAGAGATTTTTCATCCCAGTATTTGCCGGATTTGACGAGAGATGAGAAAAAGCCGCCGGCGAAGCAGTCCCCTGCGCCCGTTGGGTCCACCACTTTTTCCAATGGAAAAGCCGGAGACACGAAAAGGGTTTTGGACGTCATGAGAATGGCCCCATGCTCTCCTTTTTTAATGATCAATCCCCGGGGCCCCATGTTAAGAATCATTTTTCCGGCCTTAATCAGGTTTTTTTCTCCGGTCAGGAGGCGCGCCTCTCCTTCGTTTAGGAAAAAGATGTCCACCTTCTTGAGCAATTTTTCCAAACTCGCGCGCTTGGTGTTGATCCACAAATTCATGGTGTCGCAGCCGACCAGCTTCGGCTTTTTCATCTTTTCCAAAACGCGAAGTTGAAGGTCCGGATCGATATTGGCCAAGAAGAGATGCGGTGTGTTGAGATAGGAAACCGGAATCTTGGGGTCGAAATTCTGGAAAACATTCAGTTCCGT
>JAKLIS010000415.1 GCA_022709485.1 Elusimicrobiota bacterium
AGGGCCGGGTGGCGGCTCTTTTGACGCGATCGACTTGGCGTTGGGCCATGGTTGACGGCGAAACGGAAATGACACAGATGGCCTATCAAAAATTTTGGAAAAATATTGTTCTTTGGATGACCGGAGCCGAACAATTCAAACAGGTGAGAATTGGACTGGATAAAAAGGATTTAAGACTGGATGAAGATGGATTACTTCGTATCCTGGTGTACGACGAATATTTTAAACCCATCTCTGACGTTGACGTGAAACTTCAATTGACTAAACCGGACAACACCCAAATCCAATTCATCCCCGACCAGGAAGACATGGGAGTCTTTTCAATTCCCATTCGCGGAGAACTTTTAGGTAACTATAAAGCTCAAGCTTGGGTGGAACGCAAAGGAAAAAAGTGGGGCTCGGATTCATTTCAGTTTCAAGTGATGGAGGGGTTTGACGAGGAAGAAGACCTCCGTCCGGATTTCGGGATGCTCAGAGAAATTTCTCAGGCAAGCGGTGGCCAATTTTTTTACGCCGAGGATTTCTCCGTCCAGGCATTGGAGGAACTTAAAAAAACAACTGAGGAAAAAGGCGGAGAAAAAGTTTTGGTTTGGACTTCGCCCTGGATTTTAGGGATTATTTTGGCGCTCCTTATCGCCGAATGGATTTTGAGGAAAAGACAGGGACTATTGTGACAAGAAAGTTGGCATTATTGATTTTGTTCTTGGCATCATTTGGCGTTTTCGCGCGCCTTGCGGCCCCGAGCGTGACCGTGGGAGACGCGGGCGAGTTTATGACCACTTCTCAAACCCTTTCAATTGCCCACCCTCCCTCTTTTCCCACCTATGCGGTGGCCGGAAAATTATTTTTGGAATTGGTTCCGTTTGGATCCTCTCCGTTGAGGAGCAATTATTTTTCAGGTTTGACTGGAGCGCTTTCCTTGTTGATGGTGGTTGTCATCGGCCTCGAATTGGGGGGCGGATTAATTTTTTCAATCCTTTTGGCCCTGATATTTGCCGGATCCGCGTCATTTCTCGAAAATAACCTCGTGACGGAAGTTTTTTCTTTAAACACGCTATTTTTCCTTTTAATTCTCCATTGCCTTGTTAAAAACGTCGCGTCCTGGATGGTTTTAGGCGCTTTTCTATTGGGAATAGGCATTGGAAATCATCAAATTCTTATTTTTATGGGTCCCGCTTTCCTTTGGGCTCTTTTTTTTCGAAACGAAAAAGTTTGGACGCGCAAAGGCTGGTTCTTATTGAGCGGAGCGTTTCTTCTCGGTTTTTCCATTAATATTTATCTCCCCATTCGGGCAGCCAAAGATCCGCCTCTCAATTGGGGAAAGCCCACAACCCTCCATCGCTTTTATCGAACCCTGGCCAGGCAAGATTACGGTTCCCTCACTTTATCCTTAGGCGAAGCGCCCCAAAGGAATATGGGGAACTCTCTTCGGCATGGAAAACAATTTTTAAAACACATCGGGGGACAAGCCCCGTGGGGAGTCTTTGCCGTGGGTTTTTTAGGGTTGATGATTTCGATAGCAAATAGAAGAAGGGAAGCGTGGTTGATTATAATTTTGTTTTTATTTATGGGACCTCTCTTTTACCTTTTGGGAAATCTTCCCTTTAATGCTCAATCGGATGGGATTATGGGGCGGTTTTTTATTAT
>JAKLIS010000416.1 GCA_022709485.1 Elusimicrobiota bacterium
TAAATGCGTTTGCGTTTTTCCTTTATCGCCGGAGCCGAAAACTGATCAATCAATTTGCCAGCCGATTTTTTTATGAGATCAAATGGCCGGTGATTTTTGAAAGCATCGCCTCGCATTTCATGAATGAGCGGAAGTTCTGGAAGGAACTTTCGGGACTGGGGGTTCGCCTGGCTTGGATTTCTCCTTTCCAAATTAAGTCGGAGAACGTGTCAGAAAAGGATGAATATTACGCGGAGAGTTTTTTAATTCGGCAGATTCAGTTGGCCAAACGAACGGGAATTGATCTGGTGCCCAATTTGTGTTTTGCCAGGACTCTTTTCCACTATGAGACTTTTCTCCAAAACCCGGACCTTTATCTCACAAAGCAAGTTCCCTTTTCCGACCGGCATTACTCCGATGAAGAGCTTCGGGTAAAAAATATCGGATTTTTTCCCGTTTGGATTCCCCCCTTTTGGCAAAAACGGCATAACCTGCCGGAGCGGATTTTGGTGGCCTACGGGAAATTGCCCGGCATGATGCCCACTTCAGATGGGATTCAATTCAATTTGAGCGCTCCGGAACTCCGGCGTTTTGCCATCCGCGTGATTGGGCGGTTCGCGAAAGTGAGCCGGGGCGTTCGCATTGAAGGCGCGGCGGCGCTATTAAATTCAACATTGTCTAAATATTGGCGAATTAAACCTGCCTCAGGAATGATGGATGAACCCGTCGGAGAATTTTGGGAGGAAGTGATCTCAACAATTAAATCTAAATTCCCCGGGTTTCTATTTTTCGCCGACGGCGCCGGCGCAGACGTGGCTAAACTCCGAAGCGTTGGATTTGATTTCTTTGATAACAACCAGTTAAGAGAGATTTTAATCAATCAAATTCGCCTCGAAAAAGTTGGAAATTTGGAATATGTTTTGACGGGCATTCTGGCCAACCACTTGGAAAAATCGATTCATGATATTTCTCCCCTTCTCCAAACCAATGAAGGATCTATGAAAAAACAACAAAACATTTTGGCCTGTTGCGTGATGAGCCTTCTGCCGGGAATGATTCAGCATCCGGGGGTCACGGGCGGTTTTGACTTGTATCAATTCCTCAATCGAATCTCTAAAATTCCGGTTCTTAAACACGGTCTGTTCAAATTGCTCTCCGCCACATCCCCATCCGTCCTCGCTTTCGCCCGATACGACAGTCGGCAGCTCTATTTGGCCGTCGCCAATTTTTCATTTAAGACTGAGCCCGTGGCCGTCCGAATGGATCCTTTCCTCGACGCCTTTAAAGACAAATCCATGTATTTGTTTAATGACTTCCTTCATGGTTCATCTTTTCTTCGAGATCTGTTGGCGGAATCGGCGCGGGAACCCGCGCTCGCCATGATGGGGCAGGATCTTCGGGAAAGCGGGGTACATCTCACCGTTCCAGGATTGAGTTTGAGACTCTTATCTGTTAGTCTCAAACAACAAATTTCCCATGAACCCAGTGCTTCAAAAATACGCCAGCTTCGTTAAACTCGAACACTCCCTCTTCTCACTGCCTATTCTTTTTGCCGGAGCGCTCTTGGCTCATCATTCATGGCCTTCCCTCCGAATATTTTTCTTATTGATTTTAGCCGGCACGGCTGCCCGGGTGGTCGCCTTGGTATTAAACCGCATTTTCGATTCG
>JAKLIS010000417.1 GCA_022709485.1 Elusimicrobiota bacterium
CGACTTCAAAAGATAAAATGAGGGGCTTTTTTAGGAGTGTTTCAGTGGTGAATTCAAAAGAAATCATTCAAAAATTCGTTGATGGATTTTACACCCGCGACCCGATTGCGCTCCTATCGCGGGGTATTGGAAAAGCCTCGTGGTTTATTCAGTTGGGAATATCGATGCGATAGAAGATAGGGTATTACCGCTCGGGGCGGATTAAGGAAAAAATGAGCGAAATCGATCTGACAAAATGGGGATGGACCCCGGCGTGGAAAGACGCCGCGGAAAATCTAGCGGAGTCCGGTCAAACCTGGGGCCGCGTCACGGCCGTCCACAGGGATCAGTGTCTGGTTCAACTTAGGGATGGGGAGCGCACCGGCGAAGTGTCCGGCCGGTTCCGTCACGAAGTTCAAAACCAGGCTGAATTTCCGGCGGTGGGAGATTGGGTCCTGGTTGAAGCGGCGGGGCCTGAATTGGCCATTATCCATAAAGTTTTACCTCGGAAAAACGTCTTATCCAGAAAAGTGGCGGGGCAGGTCATAGAGGAACAAGTATTAGCCGCCAATGTGGACGTGGCTTTTGCCATAACGGCTTTTGATGAGGACTTTAACGTAAGACGCATTGAACGCTATGTGGTCATGGCCCGTCAGGCGGGAATGGAACCGGTGGTTCTTTTAAATAAAAGTGATTTGGCGGAGCCGTCTGATGAGCGTCTGTCACAAGCCCAAAGCGTCAATCAGGATGGGAAAGTTCAACCGGTGTCGGCCAAGAATAAAGAAGGCGTCCATTTTGTGGAGTCTCTTTTGGCCGGGGGAAAAACCGGGATTTTTTTGGGAAGTTCAGGCGTGGGTAAATCCACCCTTCTCAATACCCTTTTGGGAAGCGATTTGCAGAAAACGCAATCCATTCGTTTGTCAGACGGTAAAGGCCGCCATACCACAACCAGTCGCCAAATGTTTATGCTGCCCTCCGGGGGCTTGGTCATTGACACCCCTGGTTTAAGAGAGATTCAGTTGTGGGCGGATGAATCCGCTTTGGCGGACGCCTTTTCTGATATTGCCCTGTTGGCCGCCTCCTGCCGGTACGGCGATTGCCAACACGGTCCCGAACCGGGATGCGCCGTGAGAGAGGCCTTGGCCTCAGGAACTTTGGCTCCCGACCGGTTCCAGGGGTTTGTCAAACTCCAAAAAGAATTGGCCTATCTCCGGCGCAAACAAGATCCGCAGCAGCGGGCCAACACCAAGCTCCGGTGGAAAAAAATTCACAAGACGATCCGAAAAATCGATAAGAGGAAAAGGGACTTTGGTTTTTAGGGTTTAAAACCATTTCAGAAAATAAAAACCTCCCTCGTCCAAGTTGGACTTTGGGAGGTTTTTTATTGGGGCTTATTTATTTCCTTTTGCCTTTGCCGTTTCCGCGGTCGTTTTTCTGTTTTCCTTTTTTATGGGAACCCCAATCTCCTTTTCCATCCCCTTTACCCGTGAGTTCGTGGAATTTCTTGTATTGCTCGGGGGTCAAGATTTCCCGCACCTCTAGAATGCCGTTTAATCGGTGGTCTGCCAATTTATCTTGAATCGCCTTTATGTCGTTATTGAGGGTCTTGGCTTTTTCCGGGCTGAAGTCCGCCTTTTCCAACTCTTCCGTCTGCGCTTTTCTT
>JAKLIS010000418.1 GCA_022709485.1 Elusimicrobiota bacterium
TTTGGCGGCCGTGGGCGCTTTGAACGCGCGCATCGATGGCTTTAAGGTCGGGATCGCGGACCAACACCGATTGAACGACCGAGGAAAGCTTTCCTATTTGATTGGCCGCGGAAATCAAAGGGGTTGTTAAAAGCACACTGGAAAATAAAACCACATTCATGGAAATTAATTTTTTCATGAGAACCTCTTATTCATTTGTTTTAAGCCACTGCTCGAATAACGGCATCCGCGAATTGAAGATCCGGCACGGCGCCGGCAAATTTTACTTTTTTGTTGATCACGACCATGGGAACAGAAGAGACCCCATATTTTTGTGAAAGTTCGGGAAATTCCTGAGCTTCCACCATGTCACTGGTAATTAAAGGAAATTCAACGGCCATCTTGTGAGCCGTTCGCAAAACCGCGGGACAAAAGGGACAGCTGGGAGTGACGAAGACTTGAATATGAACCGGGTGCTTGATTTCAGCCAATCTTTCTTTAACTTGAGGAGCCAGGGACGTTTTTCCGGCCGCCACTTCCTTTAGCGCTTCCAATAAAGATGCAAACTCAAACCCCGATGGCAGTCCAAAAAACCGCACGCGGGCTCCCGTTGCCCCTTCTAAAATGAGTGCCGGAGTTTTATCCACTTTGTATTCCTCCGCTTTCTTTTCATCAATAACACGGTTATAGACCGTTAATTTCAAATTTTGATGGGTCGATGCAACTTCTCTGGCCAATTGTTCGGCCAAATCACAAGTCTCACAGTTCAAATTTTCCTTGAAAAACACGAGATGGACGGGACCCGGCAACTTTTCAAATATTTTCTTTATTTGATCTTTTTCGCGGTCTTTAATCAGGTTCATTTTGGCCCTCCTTGGGGGTTTGTTCCTTGCGGTCTTTAGATGCAAAAGCGGCCCAAAAAGATTCAAAAAACTTTTGTGCCAGATTTTAATTGATTATGAGCTATTTTGAATGTTTTTCGATACGTTCCAAGGCCCTGCGAAGCTTGGTACGGATTTGGGAGGAAGGGCGGGGGGAAGAGGAATTCTTGAGGGTTTTTAAGGTCATTTTCAGGGATGAAATAAAATCCTTGCAAGGACCACAAAGGCGTTTATGGCGGTTGATCTTTTCGCAAAAGCGGGGATCCAATTCGTGGTCTAAATAGTCGGATAAAAATTGGGCCATGGATCCGCATTTCATGGCAATTTTTCCTCCCGAAAGAGTCTCTCAAAACATTCCCTTAAAAATAAACGGCCCCGTCGAAGCCGGGATTTGACCCCCGGCACCGAAAGGTCCAGGGCCTTCGCAATACTCTCATTGGAAAGTCCTTGAATATCTTTCATCGTGACCACAAGGCGATAGTCTACGGGAAGTTCACCGAGCGCCTTGTGAACCGCGTCGGTCAGCTCTTTTTTGCGATGATCGGATTCGGCTTGATGGGCCCATTCCTTTAGGGTTTCCGCTGGGATTCCGGTGTATTGGCCATCGTGACTCTCATGAGGGAGATCCAGTATGGGGACAAACGGCTCTTTCCGTTTTTTTCTGAGCCGCATGAAACATAAATTGGAAGCGATGCGGTAAAGCCAGGTTCCCAAATCGGATTTCGCCTGAAACTGTTTTATTTTTTTAAAGGCCGTTAT
>JAKLIS010000419.1 GCA_022709485.1 Elusimicrobiota bacterium
CCCCCCACAGGTTCCCCCCGGACAATAGGGCGGATAAAGAGGCTTATTAATCTTGGTATTGTCGGGCGAGATGATGATTCCGAGGTTACCGTCTTTCATCGCCTGAGCTTTATAGTAATCCAAATCTTGTTGTTGAAGAGAGGGGAATCTTTTTTCACGGGGCAACTGGAATGGGAGATGCCTATTGTTTTGGTTGGACCAGGGCTGCTCCCAATTGGGATTAATAATTATCTCATCGGCATTATATTTCGCCATGGCTTCCCCACTGCCGCTCGGGTAAAAATTGCCCACAAAATGGGCTTCCATAACTCGAACAGGGTTGGCGGCCGATATTTTAAGGGTGTCGCTGGCGTCCATGAATTTTATGTTATACCCATAGACGGCCGCCTTCCGAAAATCCGCCCCGGCTCGAATGATTAAATCCGAGTTTTGAATGGCCAAAAAATATCGGTTGGCATTTTCAAAAGCGACAAATGTGTGGATCACTTCCCGCCACCCCTTGAGAATAATATCACCGCTGCTATCAAAAATTCTCCCTTCCTGAGTGGCCGGCCAGGCCCGGGTCAATATATGAACACATTCCCGGTATTCCGGAATGGGGAGGTAACTCAAGACCAATTCTCTGGCCACACTTTGAAACAACCCGATTTTTTTCCCGCTTCCATCCAGCACTTCGTGCTCGTAAATGGTGTAGTACCCTTGGGCATCCGGCTCGTATGTGCCGCGAGTTTTGGCATTCCATTCGGGAAGGCTGGGATTGGAACACAATAATCCGACCGTCTGTGAAGCCCCAATTTGGCCGACGACAACGGCCCGGTCCTGGGTGTCCAGGGTGGACCCCATTCGCGAATTTTCCCGCAAAAATAGCGCAATCGCTTGAATCACAATAAGAACCGAGATAGCGATTGTGATGGCCGCAACAGTTGAAAATCCGTTATGAGCCCGGATTTTTACTCTATTTTTAGGTCGTAATTGCTCCATTTCAACATTTCCTTTACGAAACGCTTGGGCGCGTCTGTCCGTCTCTGAAACGGATACCGGAACCCGATATCGAGCTGAATAGAATCTCGTTTTTTCTGATTCAAGTTATCGACGGCGAAATCAAAGAGGGGGTGGCCCGCTTCATCTGGATCGACGATGATTCCCTTCAAAAATTCTTTTCTTATGATGCGCTCAGGGTTTCCCGGAACCGCGAATGAAGAAACCCGCAGGATAAAAAATTCTCCGCCCTCTTTTTCGAGGCTGTAGGTGACCGTCCCCCATGTTTCCTCGCTCAAGGTCGCGGGCTTCACGCCATCAAAAGGAGGCGGATCCTGTTCGTTCAAATCATAATCATAAATATTCAATTGAAAAAGTCGCAGCTGATTGTGGTCTAAAACCCCCGGAGTCAGGCTGGGAATTCCTCCATCCAAGAAACGGGGGGCATTGTTGACGTCGCCCGTCACAAGAATCACAAACTGCTCCACTTCCTGATTAACCTTGGCCATTTCCTGTTGATAGCGAAGCGCGTTTAATAATTTCACCGCCACCGGCATGATGTAGGCCAAGATCCCCAAAATAAAAACGGTAATGAGAAGCTCCGTCATGGTGACGCCCTTTTGAGATGGT
>JAKLIS010000042.1 GCA_022709485.1 Elusimicrobiota bacterium
AAAGGATGAGGCGGTCGCCAAATATTCTTTGGAAGGACTTCCCAATAAAGTTCTGGCTTCGGAATATCGAACCTCGCTACCTAAAGAACGTGAATTGGTCAAAGAGATTCAACGCACGCGACGCCAACTTCAACTTCGGCCTCCGCATTCACCGCAGAAAGATTAGTTTTACGATAGCTCCACTGCCGTAATCGAATCACCCATGCCATCAGCAACTTGGGTGTGGATGATTAGGGCCGTCCGATCGAGGGAAAGAACCATTTCAACTGGCTCAACTTATGGTCACTTTCGAAAAGGTTCGCCAATAAACCCGGGCATCAATTAATCGCCGTAAAATACTTCTCTGCATTTGCGACTTGGCTCCCGGGGCCATATTTTCGGCATCGCCAATATGTGTCCGCTCTAAAGTCAGCGGGCGTTACGTTTATTCAAGGGCAGTTCAAAAATAAGGACCGGTCTTGCCGACGTTGTGGGAATAATTGGGTGGGCCACGAAGAAAAAGAAACCGATGTTAATATTGGGATCCATTTGTTAAATGACGCTTACAAAGATCTGTATGACCATGCTCTGGTAATGACTGCTGACTCGGATATTTCTCCCGCTATTAAAATGGTGAAAGAAAATTTTCCGCAGAAGTTTATCTACATCCTGAATCCACCAAAATCAATTCAATCAGGGGAATTGATTAGAGCAGCTGGTGGATTTCAATTCTCTCGTGAGATCAAAGAGGCCCACATCGGAGAGAATCTATTCCCACAGAAAATATTCGATTCATCCGGCATTCTAATTGCCGAAAGGCCAAAAGAATATAATCCATTGTCGGAATAACCTTTTTATGAAAATTCTTTTCGTCACAGATCTTCACGGGGACCAAGCTAAATATCAGAAGGTATTTGAGTTTGCTAAAAAACACAACGTTCAGGTCGTTGTGAACGGCGGGGATATGTTGTCTATGGAAGACGATCTTCACCGGACACAACGGGAATTCATCCTTGGTTTTCTGGATCACTACTTTGCTGAATTCGACAAAGCGGGTATTTACCATCTTGGGATTCTGGGGAACGACGATCTGGGAATTCACGATGAGTATTTTGAGCAGACCTGCTCGAAGTTCAACCACATTGTCAATCTTGCTCAGCGGAAATTTTCCCTGGACGGTTACGAATTCCTTGGATTTAACTTGGTGGCCGATTATCCGTTTCGCTTGAAGGATCGTTGCCGGATGGACCTAAGGAATTCTCCTTTCCAGCGTCAAATGGGCCAGGAGCTTCTTTCAACTGAACAAGGCTTCCAAACCCTAAAGGATTGGTTTGGTGTCGCCATGTCAAAGCCGACGCTCGAAGATGAATTAGAAACTCTTCCAAAGCCGGATGACATGGAGAAAACGGTGTATGTCATCCATATGCCGCCGGCCTTTGTGAGTCTGGATGTGTGTTGGTCCTGCGAAAAGGTTGGATCCGAAGCCATCTATAAATTCATTGATAAGAACCAACCACTCTTAACTTTGCACGGACATATTCATGAATCTCCCGCGCGCACTGGCGTTTGGCAAGCCCGCATTGGCAACACGGTCAGCGTTCAGCCCGGCCAATTAAAAGAAGGGGTGGTCAGTTGCGTTTTAATCGATCTCGATCAATTGAAGATGGAAAAATTGGAATATCCTCTTTCAATGGAAGGGATCGTTACCTAACAACTACGGCCACCTTAATGTGTTAGGTAACGATTCCGATGGCTGTTGACAGGAATGTATCGCGCAGGGCCCCTAGAAATCGGCGTCGGAACTTAATATAAATGGAGTGAAATTTTTGCGGGTGTAGTTCAGTGGTAGAATGAAAGCTTCCCAAGCTTTAGATGTGGGTTCGATTCCCATCACCCGCTTAAATTGTTGGGAACTTTGGTCAAAGAGGGAAATTAAATGTCTAATTTTAATCTGGAAGTTATCTTGGCTGACAACCTGTTAAGTTTGGGGTTCGGCATTTTGATTTTCGCCTCGATTGCCGGCGTCGTTGCTTTTGTCAAATATCTGACGTTTAAAGGGGAACCTGACGAATTCGCTATCCCCGAAGAAGATAAGGAAGAGGAATTCGAAGCTCCCAAGAAAAATCCCGCTTCCGAACCATTAAACAATCCGGCGCGTCCCACCGTTCAAACAGATCCCCTTCCTGAAATGCCGGCCCCCCGAAACGGGACCCAAGACCAGGATAAAACCGAAATTCTTTCCCGTGAAGAAGCGGAAGTGAGATCGGGGCTTGATTTGGCTTTAACACAGGTATCCAGCCTGGCCAGGAAGATGGGGGATGTTGAAGACAAAATTAAAACCCTTGAGAAAGCCATGGATAACCGTATAGAACCCAATGAATTAAAAGAAATGCCGGCCACTCCCGCGGATTTTGCCACAAAATTATTAAAGTTGGCGGAACACGTGATTATTCTTGAACGCGAAGTGGCGTCTCTTAGAAAAAAGAAGCCGGCCGCGCCGGCCAAAGAAACCGTTATCGTGGAAAATGGCCAGCCGGTGGAAAAACCCACTGAAAAAGAAGAAGTGAAAATTGAAGCGCCGGCCCCCAAAGCCGACCCCGACGCCACCATGAGAGACACCTCAAAGCCTCCCATCATGCCTTTATGACAAAAAAATATTGGGCCGCCCTCGCCATTTTCTGTTTTACCATCGCCTTGGGTTCAGCCGTATTTCTCTATCAAAGCCTAAAGAACAAGACCGGCAATGAGGTTCCGCTCAAGAAAGTGGTGACGGAAAAAAGCACCAGGGAAGAAAAAAAGACAGCCGAAAAATTCGAAGTGGTTAATTCCACCGACACCGTTAAAACGCCTTCGGCGACAGAAATCTCCAAAACGGCGGCGTTAAAGACCGCCGAACCGGACAAACCCAAACCCGCGGCCAAAAATAGTTCCTCCCAGACCTCTCCCCTCAAGAAAGAAGCGGTTTCTTATAAGGTGACCAGCGGCCTTCGAAACATCGGTTTTTCATATCACAACATGAAAGCCAAAGAAGTGTTTATCACCGGATCATTCAACGACTGGTCCAAACAAGCTCTCTATAACAAAGGGAAAATTTGGGCGGCGAGCGTTCAGTTGGCCCCCGGGACCTACCAATATCAATTCATCGTAGACGGAAAAAAAATTCCGGATCCCAATAACAAAAAAATTTCCAGCGAAGGAAAATCCATCCTGACGGTTAAACCGTTGGGATCCAAATAACTGCCCTAACGAATGAAATTCACAAAATCTGATCACGCCCTCATTCTTTCTATTTTCATTTTTCTGGGTCCTTCTTTATCCTCTGTTTTGAGCGCCCCCTCCGTCCCCACCGACGTCACTATTTTGAGTCGGAAAGATTTCATCGGCCATAATTTTTACTCCGTCGCCGACGCGCTGGAATATCTCACCTCCTTAAACTTTCAAAAGGAAGGCGCCCGGGGGTCTAAAACCACAGCCAAAATGCGGGGGCGGTCTTCCGATTCACACACGCTTGTCTTATTGGACGGCCGAATCTTGAACAGAGACTCTGACGGAGAAGTCAATTTGTCGCTCGTCCCCATCAACATTGTCGAACGAATCGAGATCACGAGAGGCGGATCTTCCTCCGCCTACGGAGCGGAAGCCCTGGGCGGCGCCATTCACATTGTCACCGGCCGCCCCCACGCGGAGGGCCTTCTGGTGGATCTTGAAACCGCGGTGGGCCGCGGCGGAGTTAAAAATTCAATGGGCCGGTTTTTGGGGCGATCCAATTGGGGAGATATCACCTATCTCCCCAGCAAAGAAGTCTCAGGGGGTTTTCAAGATTTGAACGAAACGGAAGCCACCACAAATTTTGGGAAATTGACCCGCTCATTCAACGGGAAAGGGTATTGGGGAGCGGAATATTTTTTTCAAGAATCTGAAGCCGGGATAACCAATGGAACCCCCGTTCCTTTCGAGGAGTGGGACCGCCATAAAGAAAAAGCGCCCTCCACCTTTCTTCAGGAGCAGCACAAAGAATCCCAATTCGCCAAAATATCCCTGGGATCTCCGATGATAAGAGGGGGGACTTTTTACTTAGACGCCGCCCAAAGCTGGGGGGATCAAGAACTCAAAAACAGCTTAACCGGTTTTGTTTTGTCCGATCGGAAAAATAAAGTCCAGACATTTGACCTCAAGTATCGAAAGAAAGGCTTTGAGGCGGGAGGGGCCCATTTCGCGTCAACGGATGAACGAAGGGGCGAAACCCGCAGAAGAAAATTTCAAAGCGGCTTTTATCTTTTAAACAAATGGGACAGTAAAAAATGGGTTTTTCAGCCTTCCTTCCGAGTCGATAACATGTCCACGGCTGAAACGGAATATAATCCGCGGCTGGTCGTCATTAGAAATTTTGAAGCAGACTGGACCATTTCGGGATCGGCTCAAACCAGTTTTCGGTCGCCCAGTTTTGAAGAACTTTATTTTTCCACGGACAACTCTCATAATCCCAATTTAAATTCAGAAAAACTGGCCTCTTATGATTTGGGGTTTTCATTTCATCCCGGCGACAAATTCAAATTGGGCTCCACGGCTTTTTTCCAAGAATTAAAAAAGGGAATTCTAATGGATCCCGCCGGCCAGAGACTCGAAAACAAGGGGAAAGAAGAATCCGCCGGGGCCGAAACGGAAATGGAATTTCACGCCGGTGAAAAAGAGGGATTATTCAAAATCTCCGCTCTCCTCAATTGGACCTATCAACGATCTATTCGATCCAGCGGAAACGGGGGCGGATTTGTTCCCACGCAAATGACTCCGAGAAATCTCGTCAATTTTAAATTGATTCATCACATGCCCCGCAAAACAACATTAATAAACGAGCTGCGCTATAAATCTTGGGCTTATCAATACGACGACAATCAAGGAGCGCGCCTTCCCAGCTATTATGTTTGGAATTTTCGCTATCAAAAAAGAATTCTGGCCGCCCACGTTCACTTTGCCGTGGAAAATATTTTAGGCCGGCGTTACGCCGACGACGTTGTTTATTTCACAAATGATTCCGGCGTCTCTTCATCGGCGATGGTTCCTCAAAGCGCCCAAACTTTTTGGGCGGGAATTTCGATCGAATTCATCAATTAACCGATAATTTCTTGACACTCCAATTTAAAAGTCATACTTTTATCGTCTGAAATTTCGAGAAATTGGAGGGGATTTTGAAAACTCTGGGCCGTCATTTGCTCGTCGAATTGTACGATTGCAACCCCAAAATAATCGGCGATGCCCGGAAAATCGAAGAAGCCATGGTGGGAGCGGCCAAAGCCTCCAAAGCCACCATCGTCGACGTTCTCTTCCACAATTTCAATCCCAACGGCATCTCCGGCGTCATCGTCATTCAGGAGTCTCACCTCGCCATCCACACCTGGCCGGAATTTAATTTTGCCTCGATTGATATTTTTACCTGCGGCACTTCCGTGGATCCGTGGAAGGCGTATGAATATCTTGTCTCCCGATTCGGCGCCGGAAATGTGAGCGCCGTTGAAATGAGAAGAGGAATGATCGTGGATAAATCCAAAGTTGTTCCGAAAATGATTTCTAAACCAAAAATCGGCCGGAGGGCCCCGATGATCCCCCAGGAAGCCTTGTTGGCCTCAGTTTCTGAAAAATAATTTCCTCACGCCGTTTTTTCCTTTCCAAAAAAAATGAAATTTCAATTGTTGAAAAATTCCCGTTGGTTCAAAGAATGGATAACGCCCCACGAATTTCACGGGCATCGAATTAAAAAAATCCTTTGGCGGGCAAAAACCAAATTCCAAAACGTTATCGTTGCCGACACCCACTCCTTCGGCCGCTGCCTCATTTTAGACGGTGAAATGCAATCCTCTCTTCTGGATGAATTCATATATCATGAATGTTTGGTTCATCCGCCGCTCATTACACACGCCCATCCAAAATCTGTTTTGATCATGGGCGGCGGAGAGGGCGCGACCGCGAGAGAAATCTTAAAACACAAAACGGTCAAAGAGATCATCATGGTTGATTTGGATGGAGAAGTGGTGGACTTCAGCAGAAAACATCTTCATCCCTGGCATCAAGGCGCCTTCTCAAATAAAAAACTAACCCTTGTGGTGGACGACGCCAAAGGGTTTCTGGAAAAAACCCCGAAGAAATTTGACGTGATTATTTCGGACCTGCCCTCTCCCGTCAAAGGGAGCCCCGCCAACCTTCTCTACACGGTCGAATTTTTCAGGGACTTAAAGAAAAAACTGAACACCAACGGGATCTTCGTCACCCAAGCCGGTTCGACCAACCTTTTGCAGATCGATTTCCACAAAATTCTTTTGAGCACATTAAGAAAAGTTTTTAAATCAGTACGTTCTTATAGCGCGTTTATTCCATCCTTCGACGGGCCGTGGGGATTTCTCATCGCGACCCAAGGTGAAGATCCTCTTGCTTTTTCTGCCGGGCAAGTGGACCGAATCATAAAAAAGCGAATTCTCGCACCCTTAAAGTTCTATGATGGCGCCTCTCACGCGGGAATTTTCAATCTCCCAAAGCATATGAGAAACTTATTCGCGAAAGAAAAAAGATTCATAAGTCGAAAAAAAATGTTTTACTTTTGTTAGAGAATTTTGATGAACAAAAACGGAAAAAAAGAAAACTCAATTAACCAAGACAAAACGCCTCTTTTGGACACCTTGTTGGCCCGCGCCAAAAGAAAAGTGATTTCTTTTCACACCCCCGGCCACAAAAACGGCCAAGGAATAGATAAAAAATTGGCCAGTTTCACGGGACGAAACCTTTTTTCTTTGGACGTCACTGTCTTTCCGGAAGTCGATTCCCTGCACGACCCAACCGGCCCCATTCGCAAAGCGCAAACCTTGATGGCAAAAGCCTATGGGGTTGAACAATCGTTTTTCCTTGTAAACGGCTCCAGCGTCGGAAACATGTCGATGATTATGTCCACCTGTCAGCCCGGAGAGTCTCTCATTATTTCCCGGAACACCCACAAATCCACATTGGCGGGGATTATCTTATCAGGGGTTTGGCCCATTTGGATTCAGCCCTCCGTGGATCAAAATTTAGACATCATTTTTGACGCCACCCCCGAACAGGTGGAAAAAACGTTGAAGGAATTTCCTGAAGCCAAAGCGGTGTTGGTGACGAGCCCCACCTATAACGGGGTCACAACCAATCTCAAAAAAATCGCCGACATCTGCCACGCGCGGGGAAAACTCCTGTTGGTCGACGAAGCCTGGGGCGCTCACTTAAAATTTCACGAAGATCTTCCCTCCTCCGCCATCGATGCCGGAGCGGACCTGGTCGTTCAATCCACGCACAAAATGCTTCCCGTCATGTCTCAAGGATCGGTCCTTCATTTCAATTCAAAACTCATAAACCTTAATCGTGTCAGAAACATCGTGTCCATGCTTCAAACGACGTCGCCCAACTACTTCACTCTGGCCACCATTGATTTGGCCCGGAAACAGATGGTGGCGGAGGGAGAAAAGATTTTTGAGAAACTCCTGCGGCTCATCGACCGCGCCCGCGCCCAAATTAATCATTTCAAGAATTTTTCCACGTTCACGCGGGCCGAAATCCAAGGAAAAGGGTTTGATTTGGACGTCACGAAAATCACGGTGAACGTCACCCGATCCGGGTATTCCGGCCACCATATCAGCGAAATTCTGGCTCGGGACTATAATATTCAGGTCGACGCGGCCGATCTTTTCAACATCATCGCCATTTGCGGGGTGGGAACGACGCGAAAAGACTTAGACGCCTTGGTCCGGGCGCTGGCTGAAATAGACAAGAAAGAGAGGGGGGATCAACAAAATTGGGTCCTCACCATTCCGTCTCTTTCCACTGAACTCGTCATGAATCCCCGAGACGTCTTCCTTCTCTACCGCTCAAAACGCGTGCCGCTTCGAAAAGCCGTGGGCCACATATCGGCCCAAGCCTTAACCCCTTACCCTCCCGGCATTCCCGTCCTTATTCCCGGGGAACGAATTACCTCCGAAATTATTGAATATCTTGAAAAGCTGGTTGAAAGAGCCGTGCGGGTGAGCGGGCAAGAAGCCGAAGCGTTGAAATCCGTTAAAGTGGTCGCTCTTCATTAATTCGCCCTCATTCCCAGCCCACTATTTTTATTTATTTAAAAGTAAAAATAGTGTTTTTTTACCCTTTAAAAAATTGCTAAAAACACCGGCTTTTGATTCGCCCGATGGAGCGGTCATTTTGCTTTGCAAAAACTAATAAATAATATAGAAGGATACCCCATGAAAAAGCAAAAGAAGAAAAAGGCCCCGAAAAAAGTCAAGGGACTCACGTCGTCCCAAGTCGAATTTTTCCGCAAAAAACTGGAAGGTTTGCAAGAAGATCTCATGCAAACCGTCGGAAAGAAGCGGGAAGAAGCACTGCCGGATTCCGAGGTGGGAGACGAAGGGGATGTGGCCGCACAATCCGTTCAGCGGGATCTCGTTTTTGAACTGACCGACAATGAAAAACGACTCCTCGACGAAGTGGAAGCGGCCCTTCGAAGAATTGAGAAAAGTAAATACGGCATTTGCGAAAGCTGTTCCGACAAAATTAAAATTATTCGTCTGAAATTTATGCCCTACGCCCGGTATTGCATCAAATGCCAAGCCCGGTTTGAACACCGTTAACATGGTTCGCATTCAGCTCTCAGCCCAAAATCGCCTTCCCAATAAAGCCAATCTGGCCGTTTTTGTATTCGAAAAATCGGAGGACGTATTACCCACTG
>JAKLIS010000420.1 GCA_022709485.1 Elusimicrobiota bacterium
CCCGCGCGAAAAAGAAGTTATTTGGTTCCTTGATTGTCAGGAGCTTGAGGAGCGGCGGGGGCGCCGGGCATCCCCATGGGATTTTCCCCGGCTGGAACCTCAGGCGCCGCGGGTTGTTGAATGGGCGGCAAGTTCGGATATTGCCTGGCCAAAACCGTTCGAGGCGTCCGGCTTTTTAAAATTGTCAGGCCAAATGACGTAAAAAAGAAAAGAACCGCCAGGATCAACGTGAATTTTCTTAAGCCCGATTGTTGGGAAGATGTCGAAAAAAGGGCGTCTCCGCCGCCCGCCCCCAAAAAGCCGGATAATCCGCCGCTGCGGCCCGCCTGAATAAGGATGACCAAGACAATCAGTAAGCAAACAATCACATGAATAGCGAGAACAATGGGATACATTAGTTTGCGTTCGGTAACACTGAAACCCCGGGAAGATCTTGTCCTTCCAAGAATTCTAGCGATGCTCCGCCCCCTGTCGAAATAAATGTCATGTCCTTTGTGACCCCGGCTTTGGCCACGGCCGCCACAGAGTCTCCGCCGCCCACGACCACCATTGCGCCTTTTTTGGCGGCAACGGCCAGAAGTTTCGCGATCTCCATCGTCCCCTGGGCGTATTCTTTTACTTCAAATATACCGGCCGGACCGTTCCAAAAAAATGATTTGGATTCCTGAAATTTTGGCGTTAAAGCTTTTAAGGTTTTGGGCCCGATGTCCACGCCTTTCCATCCTTTCGGGATATCGATGCCATCGGTTGTCTTGGCGCCCGCGGGGTTGTCAATGCTTTCAACGATCTTGTGATCAGATGGCAATATGAATGCCACGTTTTTGGCTTTGGCATCCGCCAAAATCTCTTTGGCCAACTCTATTTGGTCGGCTTCAAAAAGAGAATCTCCCACATCTTGTCCTTGGGCTTTTAGGAACGTGTAGGCCATGGCGCCGCCGATAAAAACGGTATTGGCCTGGGCGATCATGGCTTTGACCACACCCAATTTATCCGACACCTTGGCTCCCCCCAAGATAACCATATAGGGCCTTTCGGGTTCGGCTTTCACCTTTTGAAGAAATGTTAATTCTTTGTCCAGCAGAAATCCGGCGGCTGATTGAAGGATAGACGGCACTTGAGCCGTCGACGCATGGGCCCGGTGAACGGATCCAAAAGCGTCTTCAACATACAAATCCGCTAAGCTGGCCAATTCTTTGCCGAATTCCGGGCTATTTCCTTCTTCTTCGGGATGAAACCGGAGATTTTCAAGGAGCAAAACGTCCCCCGCGTTCATTTTAGAAACGGCCTCTTTGGCTTTGGGACCCACGCAATCCTCGGCAAACTGAACTTTAACTTTGAGTAACTGACTCAAGGGGTCAACAATGGGTTTTAGGCTGTATTTCGGGTTGACTTGTCCTTTCGGCCGTCCCAGATGGGACATTAGAATTACCTTGGCTTTATTTTTAAGAAGATATTCCAATGTGGGCAGGGAGGCTCGAAGACGAGTGTCATCGGTCACTTTCCCGGTTTGCTTATCGAGGGGGACGTTAAAGTCCACTCTCACCAGCACTTTTTTACCTTCAATCCCGGTGAAACTTTGAACCGTCCGCTTTTTTATCAT
>JAKLIS010000421.1 GCA_022709485.1 Elusimicrobiota bacterium
ATTGAATATCTGAACGCCGTCACCGCCGGGGTAGAAGAACTTCGAAAGGTGGTCAAACGCGCGCTGGAGAGAAAAAGATTAAATGGCCAAAAAACCCTTCTGGTGGTTGATGAAATCCATCATTTTAATCGCACGCAGCAAGACGCCCTTCTTCCCGACGTGGAGAGGGGAAATCTCACTTTGATTGGACTCACCACTGAAAATCCCTATTTCTATGTGAACGCGGCCCTGGTTTCCAGGTCCACTGCCTTTGAATTTAAAAATCTCACTAACAAAGACTTAGAGATAATTTTAGAGAAAGCCCTCACCGATCACGAACGCGGTCTGGGGAGCCAAGCCATCGATCTTAAACAGGAGGCAAAAGACCACATTATCCGAGCCGCCGCCGGAGACGCTCGCAAAGTTTTGAACGCCTTGGAGTTGGCTGTGGCCACAACCGCTGGAGAGGAAGGGAAACCGATCGTCATTGATTTGGCAACCGCCGAGGCGTCCACTCAGATGCGCCCTGTCCGGTACGACAAATCCGGCGACGATCACTATGACACCATTTCCGCCTTCATCAAATCGCTTCGAGGAAGCGACCCCGACGCCGCCATTTACTGGCTCGCCAAAATGTTGAAGGCGGGCGAAGACCCCCGGTTTATCGCCCGGCGAATCATGATTTTTGCCGCCGAAGACGTGGGAAACGCCGATCCGCAAGCTCTCTCCGTTGCCGCGGCGGCCGCTCAAATTGTTGAGCGAATCGGGATGCCCGAAGCCCGCATTCCCCTGGCCCAAGCGGTCACCTATTGCGCCACCGCCCCCAAATCAAACGCTTCTTATTTGGCTGTTGAGAAAGCGTTAAAGGAAGTGGAGAAAGGGGAATTAAGAGAAGTCCCGAATCATTTGAAAGACGCCAATTTAGACCGGAAAACCCGGGGCCATGGAGAAGGCTACCTTTATCCTCACGATTACCCCGGTCACCATGTCCAACAAGAATATATGCCTCGACGAATAGAATTTTACCAACCCTCCATTGAAGGCTATGAGGCCACCATAAAAGATAGACTTGAGAAATGGCGAAAGAAAAATCCCTCTCCATAAATCAAGCCTTTTGATTTAAATACGCGCTACTAGTTCAATCATTCCCGAAGAGTCTTATAAAAAGTGAAATTCTAGGGGACTTCCTTTCTCGCCACCACCAAGAGAGATCCACCAAATGGAAAAACAAAACCCTTCTCAATCAATTTAACCTCTAAGCTGGTGACTATTTTGAAAATTTTATTCAGAATTGGATTTATTTCCAGTTCGTATATGTCCGTCAGTTTTTCTCTTTTACTATAAAAAAATGAACCAAGAAGCCGGGAAAACACCAACAGAGGAAATAAAAAGAACAAAAAAGAAGTGACAAATTCAATTTTAAATCCATTGGATACTAATTTTTTAATCATTTCGCTTCTCGAGTACCGCCGTTTATGTTTGGCAAATTCATCCGCTGAACAGGGCACGGAGGCGAGTCTGAAATCGTGCTTTCGTGTTGGCTTCATGACGGGGATATGGGGATCGCAGTAGGCTATCTTTGCGCCGAGGTGGTCGAGGAGGCTCATGAGTTCGTATGCG
>JAKLIS010000422.1 GCA_022709485.1 Elusimicrobiota bacterium
GCATAAATTTGGTGGTCAGGTAGAACCCTCAAAAGTGAGGGAATATGGCAGGGCACATCTTACCTATATTCAGGGCAATGAATCCTTGTTCAAAGGAATTATGGAAGGTTCCCAGGTTTGGATGAGTCATGGCGATCACCTGACAAAAATTCCCCGGGGCTTTTTTGCCCTGGCCAAATCTGAAAACGCGCCTTTTTGCGCCATTGCCCATCCAGAAAAGAAAATTTTCGGCGTGCAGTTTCATCCCGAGGTTCATCACACCCCGGATGGCCCGCAGATCCTCAAGAATTTCACCATGGACGTGTGCCACGACCCGGGTAATTGGACGATGAAGTCCTTTTTGAAAGAAGCCACCGAAGCCGTTCAAGCCAAAGTGGGATCTGAAAAGGTGATTTTGGGACTTTCGGGAGGAGTAGACTCGTCGGTGGCGGGAGTTCTCCTCCATAAAGCCCTCGGCAAACAACTCACGGCCATTTTCGTTGATAACGGCGTCTTGCGCTCGGGTGAAAAAGAGCGAGTCCGGCGGATATTTTCCAACATGGGAAGAGAGCTTCGCGTGGTTGATGCGGGGGCCCGTTTTTTGGGCCGTCTTAAAGGGGTGACGGACCCGGAGAAAAAACGAAAAATCATCGGAAATGAATTTATTGCCGTTTTCGATGATGAAGCGAAAAAAATTAAAAACGTGAAATTTTTGGCCCAAGGAACGCTTTATCCAGACGTCATTGAGAGCGTTTCCGTCAAAGGTCCGTCGGCTACCATTAAAACCCATCACAATGTGGGGGGCCTTCCGGAAAAAATGAAACTGGGATTGGTGGAGCCGCTTCGATTCTTATTCAAAGACGAAGTCCGGGCTTTGGGACGGGAACTGGGACTTCCCTCCGAACTTTTAAACAGGCACCCTTTTCCCGGCCCGGGGTTGGCGGTGCGGATTTTAGGGGAAGTGAGAAAAGACCGCGTGAAGATACTCCAAGCCGCTGATCTCATTGTGGAAACAGAAATTCGGGCGGCCGGACTTTATGACCAGCTTTGGCAGGCTTTCGCGGTTCTGTTGCCCGTTAATACTGTGGGGGTTATGGGGGATCAAAGGACCTATGAAAACGCGGTGGCTATCCGGGCGGTAAATTCCCAGGACGCCATGACTGCCGACTGGGCGGATCTTCCGCGGCCGGTTTTGTCGAGAATTTCAAACCGCATCATTAATGAAGTCAGAGGAATAAACCGGGTCGTTTACGACATCTCGTCCAAACCGCCCGCCACTATCGAGTGGGAATAAATCCAGTTAATAAAATTTGTGATTTTAAAGGACTGGAAGGAATCTTCCGCGCTCCGCTCGGCAGCCAACATTAATTGAAGAAATGGAAAGCTGCCTCAAAGTCGCGCTTTAAGATTTCTCCCGCCCTTAAAAAGAACAATTCAAACATAAGTTTGAGAGGTGCATTATGACGACAGTGGCCAATAAAGAAATCGGGCTTCCGATATTTAGACGTGGAAAAGTCCGCGATGTTTATGATATGGGTGACAGGCTTCTCATGGTCGCCTCCGACCGCATTTCGGCGTTTGATTTTGTCTTGGCTTCTTTTGTTCCGGATA
>JAKLIS010000423.1 GCA_022709485.1 Elusimicrobiota bacterium
TTATCCCTTGGAGGGGACTCCTAGATGATTATCAAGTCGCTACATGACTCATTTTTTAAAAAATGAGTCATGTAGCGACTTGACCCCTTCTTCCCACCTTCCCACTAGTTTTTATTCGGCGGCGGCGGGGGCGGCCAGGAGGTTTCTTTGGCGGGTTCGGCGGGAACCATGGGTTCGGAAGTGGACATGAAACTTTCAGTGAAAGAATCCAGTTTGTTCTTCTTTTTTTTGCTCCCCAACTCCAATGTGAGAGAAGTTTCTATGCAAGCCTCAGGAAAATAGGGGCAACGAACGCATTCCGTCCAGACTTTGTGAGGAAGAAAGCTTTTCTTTTTTCGAACAAAGCCAAATTTTTCAAAGAGGCGCTCTCGAATCGTCAATGCAAAAAGCGTTTTAACACCCAATTTTTTGGCTTCTTTGATCGTGGTTTTCAAAAGCCGCTTTCCCAACCCTTTGCCTTGAAACTCGCTGGCAACAGCCAAGGCTTTCACTTCGGCCAAATTGTCCCACGTCACGTATAGCGCCACGCATCCCACCACTTTTCCATTTTTGGTGGCCACAAAAAATTGTTGGAGATTTTCATAAATTTCGGAAAGGCTTCGAGGAAGAAGCTCCCGGCGTTCGGCGAAAAAGTTTAGGAGCGCGTGGATAGGCCGCACATCTTCCATTTTGGCTTTTCGAATGAGAAATCCCGCCATGAGACTAAATTCCAGACGGGATCTTTTCAACCCGGACGTCGATCTTGCGGGCGGGGGATCCTGTGGATCCTTGAGAAATGGCTTGTAAAAATCCCGACGCGGCATTCATGGCTTTGATGATTAAGGGATAGCGAATCTCCCGGTATCCCCGCGCCATGGAAGGGGTTTCAAGGGCCTTCGCGTAATTCTCATAATCTTCTTGGTTTTCGAAATAGGCAAATCCCTTAATTATCTGAATGTACCAGTCGCGAAAATCATTTTCTTTCTTGTGAAATGAAGGCATAAATCGCCGCAAAAATCCCAACTGCGCCACAATTTGAAGCATCCAATCCCGCGACTCCAGGCTAACCTCGTACTCCTTCCCAAAAAGGGAGAATTTTGGGCGCGTTAAATGGACGTAAGTGACTTTATCCCCGCGGGCCGGATCGATTTGATAACGCTCCCGATCCCGCGCGTATTTTTCGGGCGATGTGAGGAGCTTGGCCACCCAAAACTCATCTTTAATCGCCATGACATGAAACAAATTTTTGATCACAGCCAGTGTGGCCCGGTGGCCATATTTTTTGTGATCTTTCCGATACGTCTCCCACACCAACGAAACGTATTGCCGAGCGCGGGCCACCCCTTCTCGACGAATTAAATCGTAAATGGTTCGAGCCATGAGAAGTAGCGTTGATTTGGGGAGATCCATCCAAAGATAGGCGCGGTCTATTAGCCGACGGTATTCTTTGGCCAACCGCGCGCCGAAAAGAAAACTTTCTTTGGCCAAATAGCCCGCGTTTTCTGCGATAACATCGGCCAATTTCTGGTTTCCCCATTTCTGGGCCACGGCTTCCGGATGGAGCACCAAAAACCGCCCCAAGTTAAAGGCCACCCGGTTGGCGTCCA
>JAKLIS010000424.1 GCA_022709485.1 Elusimicrobiota bacterium
ACGTCCCTCGAAAGGGAGTGGTTTGATAGCCGGAGAATAAACCGTCTAAAATCCGCCGGGCGCGGATGTGAAGGTTTCCAAGCTGGACAATGATGAGGGGATCAAGCAACAAATTCCAGGAGTTGTGTGATGACTTCGTCTGATTGAATGCCTTCGGCTTCCGCGTTAAATGACAAAACGATCCGATGTCTTAATGTGGAGTGCGCCAGAGCCTTCACGTCTTCAATAGACGGCGTGACATGGCCCTTTAATAAAGTTCTCGCTTTGGCCGCCAGGATAAGGGATTGAGAAGCTCTGGGCCCAGCGCCCCAAGATATCAAGTTCTTTATCTTTTCTGGAATACCCGCTTCCTGAGGCCTTGAAGCGCGGACGAGTCTGACGGCGTAATCAATGACAGAGTCAGCCACCGGAACCCGCCGGACCACTTCCTGAAGGGCCTTTATTTCATCTGATTTTAAGACCGGCTTAACGTTATCGACCGGAGATTTCGTTGTTTTTTCAACAATCATTTTTTCATCCGGAAATGAGGGATATCCAATGTTAATCTGAAATAAGAAGCGATCCAATTGGGCTTCCGGCAATGGGTACGTTCCTTCCTGTTCAATAGGATTTTGAGTGGCCAGAACAAAGAAAGGGTTGGGAACAGGATAGGTTTGACCCCCCACAGTCACTTTTTTCTCCTGCATGGCTTGAAGAAGGGCTGATTGAGTTTTAGGCGGGGTTCTATTGATTTCATCGGCCAATACGACGTTGGCAAAAATCGGTCCTTGAAAAAATTTGAACTGCCTCTCTCGCGTGACTTGGTCTTCTTGAATTAGCTCTGTCCCGGTCACGTCGGCGGGCATCAAATCGGGAGTAAATTGAATTCGATTAAATTTTAAGTCTAAAGCCTGCGCCAAGGTTGACACCAAAAGCGTTTTGGCGAGTCCAGGGACCCCGACAATGAGGGAATGCCCTTGAACAAAAATGGACAACAACAGCTCTTCTATAACGTTGTCTTGCCCAACGATGACCTTGGAAATCTCTTCTTTGACCGCTTTCTCGGCTTGAATAACTTTCTCAATCAGCTCTTTGTCGGATCCTGCACTCATCTTAAATAAGCGCTCCTTTTTTGAGGGAAATTTATATATCCAGTATAACAAATCGTATTGAATTATTAAGACGAAGTGATTGACAAAGATGGGAAGGGAAATTAGCCTTAAATAAGGAAAAAATACCAATGTTTCAATTAAATAAACGCGTCTTCCTATGTTCAGGACTCCGAACTCCCTTTGGGCATTTGGCCAAGACTTTGGCCACCATTGAACCTGAAGATCTTATGGGTTCTGTTATCCGAGAAATTATTAAACGGACACAGCTTAATACGGATTTGGTAAACGGCGTTTTAATCGGTTGTGTGGGACAGGGGTCCCACGCTCCCAATATCGCGCGAATTGCCGCTTTAAAAGCCGGCCGCCTTCCGGAATGCGCCAACGCCTTTACTCTCCAAGCCAACTGCATTTCGTCGTTTGAAGCTATTACATCAGCGGCCCGCCACATCCAAACGGGGGAAGGAGACCTTTATATCGTGGGCGGAACGGAATCAA
>JAKLIS010000425.1 GCA_022709485.1 Elusimicrobiota bacterium
TCACATCCGGAACCCGCACTTTAAAAGACGCCATCAATGAAGCCATGAGAGATTGGGTCACCAACGTTGAAAAAACGTATTACTGCGTGGGATCTGTCATTGGTCCGCACCCTTATCCCAAAATGGTCCGGTATTTCCAATCGGTCATTGGAAAAGAAACCCGGCGTCAAATTTTAGAACTCACGGGAAAATTGCCCCATGCCCTCATCGCTTGCGTTGGCGGCGGATCTAATTCAATCGGCTTGTTCGGGCCCTTTTACAATGATCGCCACGTTAAATTTATCGGCGCTCAAGCCGGCGGATTGGGACTTGTTTCCGGCAAGCACTCCGCCCCCCTTATCATGGGGAAACCGGGGGTGCTTCATGGCGCCAAGACTTTAATTCTTCAAGATAAAAACGGGCAAATTCAAAGTACCCACTCCATATCGGCGGGGCTGGATTATCCGGGCGTCGGCCCCGAACACGCCTTTTATCGAACCTCCGGCCGGGCCCAATACAAGGCGGTGTCGGATGATGACGCGATTAAAGGGTTTCTTAAATTATCCGAAACGGAAGGCATCATTCCGGCCTTAGAATCTTCTCACGCGTTGGGCTTTCTCGCTCGGCACGGCCGATCTTTCAAAAAATCGGACATCGTTGTGGTGGGGCTCTCGGGCCGAGGAGATAAAGACGTCAGCGAAGTGGAGCGAATTTTGAAAACCAAAGGAATTAAATTTTCATGAGCGGGCTTGGATCTTTATTTAGCCGGTTAAAAAAAGAGCGGAAAAAGGCGCTTATTGCCTACTTGGCCGGCGGCTATCCCGATTGGAAAAATCAGAAAAGTCTCATACTCGCCATGGATAAAGCCGGGGTGGATATTTTGGAGTTGGGCGTTCCCTTCTCAGATCCGATTGCCGACGGCCCCACCATTCAATTCGCCTCTCAGCAATCGCTGGATCATGGAACCAGTTTGTCTCAAATCCTTCGATGGGCCAAATCCATAAAAGATCAGGTCCACATGCCCTTTGTCATCATGAGCTATTTAAATCCCATTATGAGGTTTGGAATCAGCCGGTTCGCGAAAATAGCCTATCAATCAGGCGTACGAGGGGTCATCGTCCCCGATTTGATAATGGAGGAGGGCAAAGGCCTAAAAGCCGCTTTGGCCAAAGAAGGGATAGATATGATTTATTTGGTCGCTCCCACCACCCCTCCCAGCCGACAGAAAATCATCATCAAGGAAACTTCAGGATTTTTGTATGCCGTTTCAGTGCGAGGCGTGACCGGCGCCCGAAAAAAGCTCCCTGTTGAAACAAAAAAATGGCTTAAATCCCTCAAAAAAGGCACCTCCAAACCCGTGTGCGTGGGTTTTGGAATATCTGGGACTGAACAGATAAAAATGCTAAAAAACGCCGTCGACGGATTTATCGTCGGGTCAGCTTTTATCGATATCATCAAGAAAGCCCCGCCCGCCCAAATGCAGCACCGGGTCGTGAATTTTGTCAAAACGTTAGCGAAGGAGTGCGCTTATGGCCGCTGATATCAAGAAAAAGAAGGTCTCTCACGAAGAACTTTGGTCCAAATGTAAAAAGTGCATGC
>JAKLIS010000426.1 GCA_022709485.1 Elusimicrobiota bacterium
AAGACCGGAATGTCCTATCGGGATCTTTGTAATGCTTTGAGAGTCCCCTGGTCCAGTTTCAGCCGGTGGCGAGGCCGGATTCGAAGGGATAGGGTTTTGGTGAAGCGCCCGGGGCCGAAAAAGGTGGCGCCCTTTGATCCGGCCGTTTTGGAGACCGAGATTCAATCCTTGAATCATGGAGCCAAACGAAGCGAAGGAACGACAAATCTTTACCGGCGGTATCAGGACACATTGTCTCGACGGGATCTCTCCAAAATGGTTGAGCAGGTGAGGCGGGAGGTGGCGGTGGAGCGTCGGAATCATCTGCGGCGGATCGAGTGGGTGGTGCCGGGGGTGGTATGGGCTATGGATGTCACGGAATATGAGGTAACGGGAACCGGTAAAATCTATTTGCACAATACGCAGGATTTGGGGTCGCGGTATAAGTTTCCGCCCCTGTCGGGGGAGTGTCCTGTGGGAGAAGAGATTGCCGGGTATTTGGGCGAGAAGTTTTTTCGGTTTGGCCCGCCTCTGTTTTTGAAACGGGATAATGGGGGCAATCTGAATCATCGGGCGGTGAATGAAGTTCTTTCGGAGTTCTTTGTGTTGCCGTTGAACAGCCCGATCTATTATGCGCCGTACAATGGGGCGATCGAGGAGTCCCAGCGAGAGCTGAAGACGTGTTTGCGGGAAAAAGTCCTGGCTCTCTGCCCCCAGCCTGAAGATTCTTCCCTTGCGATCTACGCCGAGGTTGCGGCCCATGATTTGAACCACCGGCATCGTCCTTGTCTCCTTGAGAAAAATTCCTGTCAGGTATTTTTCACCTCTGAGGAAAGGCCGGTATTTTCGAAGTTGGAACGAAGGGCGATTTATGATATGGTGCTGGCAAGGGTCGAGAGGATTTTGGTTTCGATGAATGAGTTTGGTAAATCGGCAAGAGAGGCGGCCTGGAGGATTGCGGTGGAGTTTTACCTCCAGTCCAGAGGATTCATTAAAGTGCATATCCCCCAAAAAGTGTTACCCAATTTTACCCCTATTTTGGCCCCATGAATTGTTGCCTGTACAGTCTTCCCTGGAACGGCTAATAAATGGGTGCACTCGACCACTCTTCCGCTAGCGCTTCACAGCGGCAAGTGACCCATAACGTTAATAAATTCGGGGGACCTAATACTTAATGATTGAGCGGGGTCAATAGAAAGAGATAATGATGTCCGAATACGACCTTGATGACGGCGCCGTACTCACAAAGGTCAGCCGGGATGAATTGTTAAGGGAGAACCCTGATGGACGGATCTTTATAGATATTCATCAGGTCTTATCCAGCGAAAAGAAAGGGAAGTATGTGGCTATCCCGAATATGATACTTTTCGACGCAAAGGATGAATACACGGCTTCCGGAAAAACTGAAGATGAAGCGTTGAAAAAATGCCTGAAACGCATAAAGGGAAAAAGGACTAAAGAAATCACAAAAGATCTTTCTAATTCCAAATAGAATCCTGTTCGCTAATAAAACAATCGGCCTTGACCGTTTTATACGGCGGATAATAGCGTCCGCCGAGATTTGTCGTTTAAAAAAAATGAAGAGAGGG
>JAKLIS010000427.1 GCA_022709485.1 Elusimicrobiota bacterium
CATCCCAACTGGACCATGGGGCGGAAAATTTCGATCGATTCCGCGACGTTGATGAATAAAGGGCTGGAGGTGATCGAGGCTCGTTGGCTCTTTGACGTCAGTCCGGACCAGATTGAGGTTGTTGTACACCCCCAATCGATTGTCCATTCGATGGTGGAATTTGAGGACGGTTCAAATTTGGCTCAGCTGTCTCATCCTGACATGAGAATTCCCATTCAATACGCCCTCACCTATCCTTTCCGGAACCAAACGGAAGTTCGGCGGTTAAAATTGGAGGAAGTTCAGAATCTTGAGTTCTATAAACCGGATTTTTCACGGTTTCCGTGTTTGGGATTGGCGCTAAAGGCGGGTCGACGGGGAGGGACCGCCCCGGCTGTTCTTAATGCCGCCAATGAGGAGGCGGTCCAGGCTTTTATTTCCGGGACGATTGGTTTTGGAGATATTTCCAAGGTTGTCGCGGGGGTTTTGACAAATCATTCCTTTCAAAAAGCTCCCAATTTGGAGAGAATTTTAAAAATGGATGAATGGGCCAGAGATAAGGCCCGTAAAGTCATCCAGAAAATGGAGAAAAAATAATGGAGTTAATACTCGGTGCTGCAGGAATCGTTTTCTGTTTTGGTTTGGTCATCTTTGTGCATGAATTCGGGCATTTTATCGTGGCCAAAAAATCCGGTGTGAAAGTCGATCAGTTCTCATTCGGTTTTGGAAAAGAGATTTTTGGCTTCCAAAAAGGCGAAACCCGGTACACCCTCAATTGGATTCCCCTGGGCGGGTTCGTCAAAATGGCGGGAGAAACGCCTGAAGATTATGAAGGGCCCGTTCTTGAAGGAAAGGGGGAATCCCCAGCCCCATCGGCCGACCCCTCTCGTGAATTTATGAGAATCGCGTGGTACCGGCGAATTCCGATTGTTGTGGCCGGACCTTTCATGAATTACGTTTTAGCGGCTTTTATCTTCTTTTTTATGCTCATGTTTTGGGGGCTTCAAGTTCCCACCGAAAAACCCATCATTGGAGAGATCATCAAGGGGATGCCGGCGGAGGCGGCGGGTCTTCTTTCCGGGGATCAGATTCTCCAGGTTGAAAAAGATCCTGTTGATAATTTTCAGATTTTGGCTTCCAAGATTCACGCGCGCCCTGAGATTGAAACGAATCTTTGGGTTCTTCGGGATGGAAAAGAAATTTCCATAAATGTGGTTCCTAAAAAGATAGAGGAGCAAGGTGGAAAAGGTTTCATCGGGATCACCCCGGCCATGGAAAGGAAAAAGCTGGGATTCGTTGGCTCATTTACAGGGTCATTAAAACATTGTTGGAGCATTTCCGCGCTTTCGGTCGGCACATTGGCGACGCAGTTGTGGAAAAGAGAAAAAGTGGATGTCGCGGGGCCGTTGGGCATTGGGCAAGTGATAACAAAGGCGGTTCATTCGGGGTGGGAAGAATTCTTTTATTTGGTGGGACTCATTTCAGTGGCCATTGGGCTCTTTAACCTTTTTCCCATTCCTCTTTTGGATGGGGGCCACCTCGCCTATTTTGTCGTGGAAGGAATTCGAGGGAAA
>JAKLIS010000428.1 GCA_022709485.1 Elusimicrobiota bacterium
CCCCTTTTTCGCCGTGGCTTACAGGCCCAACCCCAAGATTTCGGCCCGCGTAGGCATGTTTGGCCCGACCAATCTCAGTGCCGAAGTTGGATATTCAATTCGCGGGCCCTTAAGAATTTATTCCGGATTTGAATTGTCTCAGAAATCATGGATGCGATCCGACCGGGAAATCAGCCGGAACCGGCTCTTTTATGCCAACCAGAAATGGGGTGTGGGGCTTTATTCGCCTATAGGCAAAAGAGTCTTCCTCGACGTCTGGGGAGGATATGAATTTAACCGACGATTGTTTGAGGCCGAATCCGCGCTAGAAGATAATATTTCGAAGGTTCATCTGACGCCCTGTTGGGCGGGACAGATTCGATTGGGCGTCAGGTGGGATAAAGAACGACCCAAAATTTGATTTTATTTTTTTGTCTTTTCTTTTTTAGGGGCGCGCAAAGCCAGCTGGCTTTCAAATAAATTGGGAGGCGTGAGAGCCGAAGGGTCGATGGCCTCGATCCAATTCCCATCCATCTTTGGATCGTCATGAAGTTCAGTTGTGACCCCGATAAGATTCATTTGAATGGCGAAAGTGGGAAAAGACTGCGGCGTTTCTGCCATCACGTTCCATAAAGTCTCTCGAGCGCCGCTCGGAGGGCCCGCGTCTTCATCCCCCCCGCTTAACCAAAGGTCGGAGCCTTCACCGATATTGATTTCAGTAAAAAGATTTTCATAGGGAGCTTTTCGGTGATGGTCAAAGCTCAGGTCGGTGCCCCATCCTTTCATAAACACATTTCCCGCGGCCATGCTGGTCAAAGAAATGGAATGAATAAACCGAGAAAACATTCGAAATTCGGTAATTAAATTATCCTGAGAATTATCAGCCACCTCCACTCCATGATGGCCTTCCCAACCCGCCCGAAGCCGTCCTTTTTCCGAACGCATATCCACGCCCTTCACCGTGCAAAACTTGGAGCCCGATCGAAAGACAATTCCCACATCGGCATTGAAAATATTCACATTTCGAACCCACCCATTTGAAACGCGCTGAAATAAGATCCCATTGTAACCCGGTTCGTTGTGGTGACCGGCATAGGGCGTGACGGGAAATGCGATGGTGAGATTCTCAACACCCACATCCTGAACGGTGGGAGCGTCGCTTTCAAAAACAGGTTTCCATTGCGGGCGGATGTCCACCCGCACAGGCCGGTCGATGGTGACATCATTTTTCCCAACAGCCACAACTGAGCACGAAAAATCCACCAGCATCTTTTTCATTAGAAGAGCGGACGCTTTTTCTTTATCAGCATGGAGGAGACGGCCCAAGGCGCCGTCGGTATTAAACATCATCAGGCGCATCCGTTGGCCGGGATGAAACTTCTCAATATCAGAAACCCGAAATTTGGTGGCGCCCCGCTTGGCAGGAGCCGTGATTTCCGCTAAAGGAACACCTCGATTATTGCCTTCGAACCAAATGAAGCCTCCGTCCCAAGACCAGCTTCCCGTTGGAGCTTCTGTTTTCCCGGGGCCCACGGCCTTTTCCAGAGGCTCCGGAAAATA
>JAKLIS010000429.1 GCA_022709485.1 Elusimicrobiota bacterium
CGCCTAAAAGAGTTGGAGGAAAAGCGCCAGGCGGGAGACGACTCAGTCTCAGAAGAAATCAAAAGTCTTCAAAATCAAATGGATTCGATCCTTCAAAAAGTCTATTCGAGACTATCTCCCTGGCAGCGGGTCCAGTTAGCCCGGCATCCGAGACGACCCTATCTAAAAGATTACATTCCCTTAATATTTTCCGACTTTATGGAGCTTCATGGGGATCGTTTATTTAGTGACGATGCCGCTTTGATTGGGGGGATGGCACTTTTGGATCAAATTCCAGTAATGATTTTGGGCCACAATAAAGGACGGACACTTCAAGAGGCCATGGCTCAGAACTTCGGTATGCCTCACCCAGAAGGATATCGAAAGGCCCTTCGCCTTATGCAATTGGCAGAACGGTTTGGGCTGCCTGTTTTAACCTTCATTGATACACCGGGAGCTTATCCCGGCATCGGGGCGGAAGAAAGAGGCCAAGCGGAGGCCATCGCCAGAAATTTAAGAGAAATGTCTTCTTTAAAAGTGCCGGTTATTTGCACAATTATTGGGGAGGGAGGATCCGGCGGCGCGTTGGCGATTGGGGTTGGAGATTTCGTTATTATGATGGAAAATAGTTGGTATTCAGTTATTTCACCCGAAGGTTGCGCGTCTATTTTGTTCCATGACGCCGCCAAAGCAGAGGTGGCCGCCAAGGCGTTAAAACTCACTGCCACAGATTTGAAAGAACATCACATTATTGATGAAATCGTGCCTGAACCCATCGGGGGAGCCCATCGGGACCCCGGAATGGCCGCCGCCAACCTGAAAGAAGCGCTTATTCGCAATGTTAAGAATCTTCAAGGAACCCCCACCGAAAAATTGCTAAGAAACCGGTATGAAAAATTTCGTAGCATTGGTTTGTGGCAAGAAAGTAAGCTTGAAAGTAAACAAGATAGTAAACCTACCGCTTCCAGCCGCCCTAAAAAGAAACGGTCAAAGAAAAATTCTGATTAGGCGTAAATCTTCGAGACACGAAGCACATTCAACACGCGCTGTGATGGAAGGGCATTCTATTTATTAACTTAATTAAGGAGACGATATGACAATAAAAAGAGTTGGGGTTTTAACAGGAGGCGGCGATTGCCCGGGGCTCAATCCCGCGATTCAAGGGGCAGTGATGAGAGGATTGGATTATGGATTCGAATTTGTGGGATTCCTAGAAGGCTGGCGGGGTCTGGTCGAAGGAAAAACAATGCCGCTTTCCCTTGAAATAGTGGAAGACATTGCCAAACATGGCGGAACGATTTTGAAAACGTCTCGCACCAATCCTTTCAAAAAAGAAGGGGCAGTTCAAAAATGTTTGGATAATCTGAAAAAGCTGAAGATCGACGCGCTCATCGCCATGGGCGGGGAAGACACTTTGGGCGTGGCCACCAAACTTCACGCTGAATACCAAGTGGAAGTGGTGGGCGTTCCCAAAACGATGGACAATGACTTGTCCGCCACCGATTTCACCTTTGGATTTGACACCTCTGTTGCGATCGCGGTGGATGCATGCGAAAG